>CAKSGI010000416.1 GCA_934454005.1 uncultured Eubacteriales bacterium
CTATATCGTCCTTATTCTTATTTTGTTGTCCATTATTATAATAACTAGTATTTGATGGGTAATAAAAAAAAGTTGCTGTTCCCGTTCCCATTTGTGATAGAGAAAATTCATCTTTTAAAATTTCACTCTTTGTATAGGTTGTATTATTCACCTGAATTTTTGTGAACACACCTCTATCTCCAACCAATTTCTGAATAAAAGCCAACTTAATATCCTCGACATCCAGCATCCCCAAACCATCAGATTTTTCTTTTTCTCCCATTGCGATTTCTATCTCCTTCTCCAAATCACCCGACATTTCCTTTACGAAACTACTTTTGTCATAATAAGCTTCCTTTATTATCCCCTCCGACTCTTGTAATTTTGCAAATTCTCGAGGATACATATTCTTAAAGATTATAAGTGAAAGCATCTGTACATCTTGAAGTTTATCAAGATCCTGACTATCTTTTATATTCTTTTTGAAAACAATAAATTCATTACAAATATTGTTAAGTACTCTCATATCAGAAATAAAAGGTGCCACATTCGTAATATAGTCATTAGAGATATCAAACTCCAAGCCTTTGAATTTTAATATCTTTAATTTTCGTTTTAAATACTCCCCTGAGTTTGTCACATCAATATAAGGTACAACTGGTATAATAAAATCAAATAATTTTGTCCTATCTTCACTATGAAATATGTCATCTTTTAAGGCATAAATAAATACAATTTTTCTTTGAATAGCATCATAACTATTAATTATCTTATTTATCTCTCTAAGCTTTGTATAAACTTCCGGAGTGTCAAATCTATCAAGATCTTCTATGACAATAAGTGTATAATTAGTTTCCTCAAAAAAATACAAAATTTCATCCATATTTTTATTTAAAGATAATGCCTCATCTTTTTCATCTGCCTTTATCACGGCTTTGTCTGCAATATTAATCTCAATAGATCTCCACTTTGTATTTATCCATCTAAACAGAACAGTCATAATTGCTATTATAACCATTCCCATTACACCAGTACATAACACATAATAGAGTACTCTCTCTCCAAACAAAATGGACATCATATTGGAATACGCATTTTTTAACTCTTCTAGTTTCCCTGGTGCAAGGAAAAACATCAGTCCCATTATTAATGCTACGGTGAATATCACATGCATAAGGCTTATGCCTAATGAAACTTTATGAAGTTTTCGATATCTACTCTGGGGAATTTTTGAATAATGAACTTTATAAAAAAATTGCTTAAGTATCCCCTCCTCTAATTGTTTTTCAAAATTGTCCTCATCCCCTTGCTGTATCGCATCTTGATCATTCTTTCTGAACATAGCCAGAGAAATATTAATATACTTGATACTCGGATGAATCCTAAGAAAGGTCTCTATAATACTACTTTTTCCTGCTCCATAAGGGCCTGCAAGCGCTATGTTGGTAATATTTTTATCGTTTAATGCCCACTCCAATGCCCTCAAGTATTCTGATACATTCTCAGCATTATCTGTTGGAGCCAGATCAACATAACCATAATCTTTTGTATTATTGACATTAAGTTGCCATTTATCTGCACATCGCACAATAGCGTTCTTTACCTCATAACCCAAAACTCGAAAGAACTTTATAAAATTGGCAACTATTACATGTCTTCTTTTCGTTTTCTTCATTAACTTCCCCTTCATTTCCTTATTTTCTAGTGTTAATATCTAAATAGCACAAGGTTAAAATTCACAGTCGCTGTGACTATAATTCGTCGCTTTTTTCGTCGCTTTTTCAGCGACGAATTATTTTAAACTATACTGCTTCCCTTTTGTTTTTCCATTATCCACAAGCTTATCCAACGAAACCAATTCCTTTAACAACTCCTTTGTTCTCGTGTCTTTAAGTCCAAGAATTTCAGTAATCTCCGATGTTTTATGCCATTCTCCATCTGCCATAAAATTTAAAATCAAAGAATATTGTTTCATCTTTTTAGTCATTTTTTTCGTCGCTTTTTCAGCATTTTCTACTACCCCATTATTTTCTTCCAAAAACGCCGGATGAATCGGTATCCTAATCCTCATAGCTCGTCTATCTTCATCCGTAAAGAATTCTGCGCGTGGAGAACCGTTCTTTTCCAGTTCTTCTTGTATTGTCGGAATCCCAGAAGAATGACCTTCTGACAAATCCAATTCCTTCAAAAATTCCCCCAATCTTCTATTACGATAGTATCTTAAAACAAATCGCTTGCCTTCCACTATAGTTTTTTCAGATATAGAC
>CAKSGI010000417.1 GCA_934454005.1 uncultured Eubacteriales bacterium
GAAATAATAATAAAAAAAGGCCATATTTTATTGAGCATATTCATCACCATTTAATAAATATATCTATAAAATATATTCTGAAAAAATACAAAAAAGAACATAAAAAAAGAAAAGATTTTATTGACTAAACATACAAAATATGGTATTATCAGTAAGTAAATAATTTGTCGAAAATTGTAGAATAAAGATACAATATGACATAATAGGAGGTAAAAAAATGAAAGCAACAGGTATAGTAAGAAAAGTAGATGAGCTTGGAAGAGTAGTAATACCAATAGAGTTAAGAAATAAATTTGATATAAAAGTGAAAGATCCAATTGAAATATTTGTTGATTCAAATTCTATAGTTCTAAAAAAATATGAACCAAACTGTGTATTTTGTGGAAATACTAAGAACCTAGTTAGCTATAATGAAAAACTAGTATGTGAAAAATGTATTGAAAAATTAAACAAACAAATAAGCAAATAAATAAACTAAAAGAAGCCAGATTATTCTGGCTTCTTTTAGTTTATAATTTTATTTTTCTAATTTATAAAATGTTGGTATATTTCATTTTTATTTACATTTTTATCTTTAGCTATTTTTTTTATAATTTCATTTTTAGAAAATCCTTGTGCTTGATAAAATGCAAAATGTTCTTCTAATGATAGTGAGTTTAAGTATGAATTTTCATCAAATTTTTCTTCAGATTTTTCTATCATAATAACAAATTCACCTTTAGGATTTTCTAAAGTATTAAGCAGTTCACCTGCAGTTCCAGAAATAAATGTTTCGTGTATTTTTGTTAGCTCTTTTGCTAAAACAATTTTTCTATTATCTAAAATTTTAGACAAATCTTGTAATGTAGATAAAAGTTTGTGTGGAGCTTCATACAAAATAGTTGTGTTTTTTGAATTTTGAATTTCACTTAATTTTTCTTTTCTATTTTTTTTATTTAATGGTAAAAATCCTATAAAAGTAAATTCAGAAGCATCTAATCCAGAAGCAATAAGTGCGTTTATTAATGCACATGCTCCAGGTATAGGAATAACATTTATATTATTTTTTAAGGCTTCCTTTACAACTTCTTCGCCGGGATCAGAAATAACTGGAGTACCAGCATCTGATATTAAAGCTATATTTTTACCATCTAATAATTTATCAATTAATAAATTAGTTTTTATATCTTCATTATGTCTATGATAACTAATAAGAGGTTTAGAGATTTCTAAATGATTTAACAATTTTAAAGAATGTCTTGTATCTTCAGCTGCGATAAAGTCAACATCTTTTAAAATTTTAATTGCTCTTAAAGTAATATCATCTAAATTCCCAATTGGTGTTGCTACTAAGTATAAAGTTCCTAACATAATTATTTCTCCTTGTTATAAATTTTATATATTTCATCAGTATATGTTCCATCAGTATTATAAATAATCAAAGGTTTTTCAATATTTAAAAATGATTTTGCACCTTTAGTAGCTTTAACTAAAATAAGTTTAGGCTTACTATTATAATAGGAATGAACAGTTCTTAATACTTTAGGCTCTAAATTATATTTATTTAATAATGTAAATAAATCAGATAATCTTTCAGGTCTGTGAACCATATAAAGACTGCCATTGTTTTTTAACATTTTAGAAGATATAGAAATAAAGTCTTCTAAAGAAGCAGTAATTTCATGCCTAGAAATTAATTTTCTTTCATCTTCATTTTTCAATCCAGAATCATTTTTTTTATAAGGTGGATTTGAAACAATTGCATCAAAAGAACCATTTTCAAAATGATTACTTAAATTTTTAACATTATCATTAATAATTTCAAATTTATTATTGAGATTGTTTAAAGTAATACTTCTTAATGCCATATCTGCTACTTCGCTTTGTACTTCAATGCCATATATTTTAGAAAGATTAGTTTTCCCACATAAAAGAATTCCTAAAATTCCCGTACCAGTACCTAAATCTAAAACTTTAGCATTATTTCTAATATCTTTTGCAAAATCAGAAAGAAGAACCGCATCAATACCAAAACAAAAACCATTTTTATTTTGAATAATCTTTAAATCTTTAAATTCTAAATCATCAATTCTTTCATTTTCATTTAAATTAATATCCATAAAACCCCTAACAAAATTTAAAATTTTTTCATATTATATTACAAATATACAAAAAAAGCAAAATTGTGATTTGTGTGATTATCTTAGAGTTAAATAAATCAATTAAACTTCTTCAAAAATCTAATTCGAGATAATTTTCGCAGAA
>CAKSGI010000418.1 GCA_934454005.1 uncultured Eubacteriales bacterium
CCCATATTATCAATAACATTGATCTGGTTATAAGTATTTACACTGTCATACTGTAAATCGCTTATTTTTAGCTGATATGGTTTCTTTTTAAAATTTGCTTTATAAGTGTGGTTTCCATCAAATGTGACCTGTGCGGCCAAAACTGATGTTGAAGAAAACAGCAAAAATAAGGCACATAAACCACATATCCATTTTTTATTTTTCATATAATTCACGCTTTCTTACTATGTAAATTACTGCCAGACATCCTACAATAACCATTGCTGCCATTATTTTTCCCATTTGATTTTCTCCTGTCTTTGGAGATAATGTATCGTCTTCCTGTAGTTCTTCATTTATACTCTGATCTTCAACTGTGTTATTTGTTTCTTCTTTTACTGAATTTTCATTCTGTCCACCCGATATATTTTGTGGCGTTTCCGGAGTCTGTGGTGTTTCCGGATTTTGTGGCGTTTCCGGAGTCTGTGGTGTTTCTGGTGTATTCGGCTGCCCTGGTTCCTCGTTTTTTTGTGTTAAAGCAGCAACTAATATTTGACTTGCATATTCGTTTACTGTATACATATCATTAATTTCAACCGGGTTTCTTAATACATTAAATTCACTGCCAAAGTAATACCATTTCAGATCATAATTTTTTAAATTATTGTTATATTCAGATAAATCAATCTCATCATTCTGCATAGAATATTTTACGTCCAATAATTTTTCTGTTCCATTTTCATCAGATGTATATAATCTGACGATCTTTTTATCGTATTCAGGATATGCATAATTGAACTGATCATCTTTCATCTTTTGCCCATTTTCACCATGCCACTTTATAAAATTTAATCCGTCTATATCGGCTGGCTGATATAATGTCCCAAGATCTTCGGCTGCTGTACCTCTCTGTACAGATTTTGTAGTTTTGTTCTCATATTCTCCAGAAATTGGATTCCATTCCTGAAAATGAACAAATACAAGATCATCGAACACTCCACCTTTATAAACATTTACATAAAAATCCTCAAGATCTTTGTAAGTTCCATTGTTCTGTATGAAATAACAATCATATGATTTTCCTGCATTATCACTTAAGACAAATTTTTCTATTACCCATTTTCCGGATGCAGCATCTGCATCATTAACAAATGTGTATTCATACTCTCCTGTTGCATTATTGTATACAAAATCAACATAATGAGAATATTTCTTACGCTCGTCTGGATTATCAAAGCTATAATGATATGAATTTTTATTTGTTATCCATGCATGCACTGCAGTTGCACCGTCTGCTTTGTCGCTCATTGGTACAGAATCCCCTTCATCAAGCCGTGCGCCTACATCTTGGTCCATAACAACCTGTGTAATCGTAGGTTTTTCATCTGCAAATACATGTGTAATTCCGATTATGATAAAAATAAAACAAATCGTAAATGATATGCATAACTTTCTTAAATTCAAATTTTTTAAAATATAAACCATTTTCAATTCTCCTGTCATCTTCAATAAAAAGGAAATATTATTTTTTTGTGCATAAGCTCCAAATGATCTTTCTTAATCTCTGCAATATATAGATACCTAAAATCAGTAACAATACGTCTACCGGAATCATCAGGTATGCCATGATATCTGAACTTAATAATTCACAAAAGACCGTTCCTAAACAATAAATACCTGCCATTGCCAAGATATCTGCGATCAATTCCCCTATAGTTAATAAAAACATGATCATTGTGATCCAGATATTCTGCTTTTTTTCTTTTACTGACATTATTCTGTCTGCTCCCATCCCTCAAACGTATATCCGAGTTTTTCCGGATTTGGAAGTGTCACGGTGTTTCCTTCCAGTCCTACGATGTAACGTACCGGACAGGTTGCATCTCCATAATCTAAAGTAATCTTAAAGAAATCTGCAGATATACATGTCATGTTTCCGGATGCATCCTTGCATGCCATATAATACGTTCCAGGCTCTGCAACCGTCTGATTACTCTGAGCTGATGTACACGGTGTGAAAACCACCTCTGTTTCTTCCGGATTTTGCAATCCAAAATAAACCTCTGCTATTCCTGATCCTTTATCACTCATGTTCATTGTTACCGTTTGTGTCTCGGCAACATTATTGGTCGATGTAAAACCAAGTTCCGGAGCAATATCATCTACCCAATCCGCATAAAAAACCTTATCATGTGCAACACTATCTTTATCCATTGGATTTCCTTTATCATCTTTCCATCCTGCAAAAGTCCATCCTTCCCA
>CAKSGI010000419.1 GCA_934454005.1 uncultured Eubacteriales bacterium
CATAGGCCAGTGCTTTCTGCCCGGACTGGAATACCTTGTGCAGACCGGACATATTTCCGATGTTGAAGTCATTATCTGCATCGATCAACTTAAAGGTAAGCTTATTGATCGAGATCTTATCCGAAATCGGATCACAGTCCTCTACGAGTTTGGCTTCCTTCACCGGGTAACCGTCTACACCGCAGATGATGTCGGTTCCGTACTCGATGTAACGGAACTTCACATACCGGTACGGCTTTGCCCTGGTAAATTCAATCTCCAACCGGCGGTAATTCTCCACCTGCTTCCATGCCACGTATTTATTATGGTCTACCTGGTAGGTGCCGTTCTCTATAACATTTCCGTCACCGTCTATCCAGCGGATCTTCATTTCCAGTGGATAATCTCCCACAAAGTGGAATGTCAGGCAGGCTGAGGTGTGGTTCTCTGTAAACAGGATGATAAGCAGAGGATTCTCCGTAAAAGATCCGTCTGCCCCGGACATCTCCGATGAGAAGAAAACCACATCTTCCGGATCATCCGGCATCTCTGGATAGGATCCATTTAATAGGAAGTAATCCTGCTCCAGAGTACCGTAGTCCTGTGAGGAAATATCCTCTTTTCCCATTGAGATGTCACCAAAGGTCTGATTGTATGCTGTTGTCAGAGTACTGTCCTCACGGGCTGATGTATCATACAACCCGTATTTTGCATAAAATCCTGTTGTTCTCATGGTGTCCTCGCTGGTCTCTTTGCTGTGAATTTACAGGTAAATCCCTTGAATACAGCACTGTTTTCAAGAATTCTTTCATATTCATCAGATACACTTGATATATAAGCAGTAAATGTATAATATCCGTTCTGTGTAGGAATAGAGATCTCATGGAAAGGAACCGGTTCTGTCATCTTATCCCAGAAGGTTTCATAATCTGTTTCACCAAAGTGCTTACTGGATCCTACAGTCAGCGTATAATTATAGTAAACACCGATCAGTTCTCTCCACAGATCACCATCCTCTGTCCTTTCTGCCCCCTTATCAAGAAAATCTGCATTTCTTTTCAGGGATACCATAGGAATATCAAAATATGTTCCATCTATTCTTATTCCTCTCTGAAACTTCATTTACGTTACCCCCAATACACTTACGTCATATCCCTGTCTGGCAGCCTCATTTAATATGTCATTCAGAGTCAGCCGTGCAAATTCCTGTCCATCTACGTTGAGAGAAATTGTCGGGTTAAAGCCGCCTCCATAGTTCATTCCGGATAATTCTTCTCTCACAGCCTGTTTAATTGTGCTGAGAGGAGCTTCTACATTGGTCTGACCTTTTGGCTGATCACCGAGAATGGCCAGAAACGGATTTCCACCACGGATGACATCACCGCTGGCAAGTGCCGGAACTTCAAACGTATCACTTTGTGCAGATATGCCACCACTTCCGCCACCACCAAATACATGGCTGATTCCGTTTCCTATGCTTTCTCCAATCGACTTTATCTTTTCAATAGCTGCTTCAACCATGCTGCTGATCCAATCGAAAAAGCTCTGCAGCAAACTCTTAATCTCATCAACAATTCCACTGACTTTTTCTTTAAAGTTGGAAAATATCTTCTTGGCATTATCCCATGCCCCTTTCCAGTCTCCATTTATCAGCAGCTTTACCGACTTCATAAGTCCTGTGTATAATTCTTTAATTGCATCAATCAGTTTATATAATACATCCTTAAATACTTGGAATATGGTTTCCGCATTTGTCCAAAACTCCTGCCAGGAAGCTACGAACACTGTATCAATAAACTCAAGGAATGCCTGAAACAGTAGCTGGATATTCTCCCATGTCTCTGTAAACAACAGGACTATATTTGCCCATGTTTCATGAATCTGTTCTGTGAATAAAGTCCAATATTCTGTGAACCATTCCTGTATTGAGGTCCATATCTCGATAATATTTTCCTTTATTCCTTCAACTTTTTCAGCAATTCCAGTTTTTAACTCTTCAAATTTGTCAGTTAGTGTATGTATCTTTTCTCCGATTTTATCGCCAAATGTATCAATCTGAGCAATCGCACTAAATAATGGTCCGGCCACAATATTAGCAAGTGTCGCAATGATTGGATTATTTTCAAAATCCGTCATCATATCTTCAATCGCTTTTAAAGTAGTTCCTAGATCATCAGTAATAGTTGAAAAGAATCCGTCTTCTCCTCCCCACTTAAAGGAGTCATACGTCTCATCATCACCTGTAATGGCTTTACCAATTTC
>CAKSGI010000420.1 GCA_934454005.1 uncultured Eubacteriales bacterium
AACTCATTATTGAACTGATAGCAAAAATTTATTGTGTGCTACTTTACGTTTTCCTGCACATCAGCACATTTTTTCACGTAATCTGATCCGCCAAATACGAAATCAAGAATCATCAGAAATGTTGATTTTCCGATAGAGTTTGATCCATTGTCATCCCCTAAAACCGCATTCAATCCTGCATGAAAACGAATAGGCTTTCTTACTTTCCCGTTCTCTATAAATTTATCACATTGAACCTCAACCAACATAATGGAGTACCTCCTTTCGCAGTTCAATTTTATTCATAGCATAAAGACATTCCAGCACTTCCACAAATTCTGTGATGTCTTTAATCTTACTTTTCCGAACCTTTCCGTACAATTCCGTTGGTGACAAATCTTCTTTTTCCAGAATTGTAAGAATGACAGGAAATTTTGCAATAATACTTTCTTTATACGGTGTTACCTTACTTGGCATCTTCATTTATAAAACACCTCACAATTCTGAATAAAAAACGAAACAACAATCGTACAAGCCAACATCCTGTCATGTCCTAATTCTGCTTTATTCCGTATCCATTCTGCCAGATGATAAATCACATCTGCCTGTGACATACCGGATCTTTCAAGTTTCTGTGATGTAACTTTTATTTCTGAAGCAATCAAATCAAAATCCGCATCTGATTCAGAAAATACAGACTCTATATACCTGTAATATGTAAGAACCTGCACTTGCGTTTCCGTCTTTAAAATAAAATTCTTGGGCTCAAATTTTTCATCAATCCTCAGTGCATCATATGTCAAAGGCACCAGTACAGACGGATCTGTAATTTCGCTGAGTGCATTTAATATTACTCGAATATCTTCTTCGAGCATAATACCATTTACTGCATTTTTTGCGGCATAATTTCTCGAAATAATCCGTTTAACTTCATGAAGTTTTTTATACTCCTCAACAGTCGGATCCAACAGATACTCATTTGCACATTCTGTATCCAAAGCGATCAGATTTTCCGGAGCATCCAATTTCGCAGGTCTCAGAAACTCTGCTCGAAAAGCAGCAGTCATCTCAGCATCAAGAATGTCCGGATATATCTGCGTTATCACATATTTCTTTACTGGTTTCCCCTTAATTGTATCCACAAGTTTTTTATGGCACAATGGGCACTCATAATTTGCCTCCGCAAGCAATGGAGCATCCTCGTACTGCACTCCATCATCTGTCTTTTTATTTGGTCTGTTCAAAGCATATAAAAATGTTTCTGCCAGAAATCTACCATCTTCTTCCGCATCATACAACGCAATCAATTTCTGCTTTTTTCTCTCTGGGATACTTGGATCTTCACTAATAATCTTCTTTAGTTTTTCCAAAGTATCTTCCTTCAGATGCGGATTCAAATCTGGAACTACCTTGCTTTCAAAATAAGCAATGGTTTTCTCCATTACTTCCTTCACTGCCGAAGCCTGCCTAATTCCATCCGGTACAGGATCTTGCCTGCTCACCAATTTACTGATTTTTTTTGAACTAAGATTATCTGTACGATAACCATGATCCCCAACATACTCTTGATCATTAATTGAACTCAGTAAAAAAACACCGGCGGCTTCCTGCTTGTCATGTGTCAATAATCCAGATTGTAGAGTTTGAATATAAGATGACATATTCAGTTCTTTCATTCTTTTGTATCTCCCTTCACCCATTCCGGAAAAATGCTGGCAAAACAATGGCAAAACGCCGGCAAATACTTTCACCTTGTTTTTTCTTAGAATAGAAGTGTGATCGGAGGAATTTTAAGTGCCTCAAATCTTTTTCATTGTACCACAAGAATGCATATATTTCTATGTATTTTAATCAATATTTAAGTTTTCGCATAAATTTCTTTCCGATTTCACCTTTGACTGTCCAGAGTATGACAAGCCATATGACGCAAAACTACTCCATCACATTCAGTTGTCGGACGCGGCACTTCTTAGAGCTGAATTGTGGTGAACCTTACAAACCGCATCAGGGGCTAAGAAGCCTGATTTGCTTATTTTACGGAACGGAGACGTGCCATGAATAAGACAATCGATGCTTATCTGAATTTCATATCGAAGCCTTCGTTCCGCATTCCGCGGACACTGGAGGCCGCACGATATGGAAATCAATGTAAATGTACAGACAAGTACTGAAAATCATCAATCAACCAACGCCAACCACAACTACGACAATCGTCGCAGTTACAACAATCTCCCACTTCAGACGGGAGAATGCCTCGTAC
>CAKSGI010000421.1 GCA_934454005.1 uncultured Eubacteriales bacterium
CCTGTCGTATGAGCCGTTGTAGGAGGGATAGTCGTGAACAGTGGTGTCGTGATAGGTGCGAATGCCGCGGTTCTCAAAAACCTTGGTCATAGCATCGCCCACAGCCACCATATTTTTGCTGCTGTCAGTGGTTCGGCAAATGTAATCGGGGTCGTAATGCCCGCTGTCATCGGGCTGATAGCTCTCGGTGGTGTGGGTGTGCATTATGAGTATCTGCGGCTCATTTTCGGGGGCGTTCAGCTCTATATTGAAATCAGGTGCAAGACCTGCTTCGTCGGCAATTGTTTCAGATGACAGCTTCGTTACATTGCGTATCTGTCCTCCCAGGGGCAGGTCTATGTAATTGCTGCCTGTCCCTGAGCCGTAGCAGAGGGGCGTCACAACGCCGTCGCCCGAAAATGAATCGGGATATGGCAGCGGGTCGGCATCGCTTGTGGGCGGCGGCAATAAGTCCTCCACAAGCTTCTCTTCGTTCACCGATGATGGCATATGGCGGCTGCCCTTGGAGAGCATAAGTATGTCCTCCTCGGTCATTTTTTCGGCATCAATAGCAGTATTGGCTGCGGGAGACGGA
The DNA here is from genome assembly GCA_934454005.1 of uncultured Eubacteriales bacterium. The sequence continues at coordinate 575 of CAKSGI010000421.1, forward strand.
TTATTCTCCTTTGAGACTGTATTTATCATTTGCGGCAGGTGATAAATATCTGCCGTGGATTTTCACTCCCTTAACCTTTTCATTATCCTGAAAGTCAATATCTTTTACCGAAAATTTTACTGGATTTTTTATAAGGTACTTATCCTCACAAACAGAACCCAGATAATCGTTTATAAATGAAGTTATCTTCTTTTTACGCTTATTAAAATACTTAGCATCAGCTGACTTGCAAAGGTATTCATAATTGATATTATCTGAAATATCTTGATAGCTGTTTTCATCAGCATATACTATGATTTCAAATGGGAAAAGCAAAAAAACGAATAAAACGGATAGACATTTATAAACGATTTTCATTAAAAACACTCCTTAATGCTTATGATTTATAAAGTATTGCTTCAACATCATATACATACAGTGTTGATGGGTCTGTAAACTGAAAAGCTGATGATAAAGTCGTATTTGCCATAACACTTTTGGCATTATCCGTTGATGAATCAGGGTCATAATTTTCAATATACCAAAGTGAAGAAAAATCATATTTGTATGAACCAACAAAAACTTTATCATTCTCATTGGTTGATTTTAAAAAGCGTTGACTTTCATCATCAATTATTTGGTATATATTTTCATTTAAGTAAGCCGAGCTGATAAAATAATGTGTATTCCCATTTACTGACATCTTTTTGTTTGATAAAAACGGAATAATGGAATATGTACAATCCTGATTTTCTGATATTTTAAAGATTTGGCTTTTACTTTCAGTAAAATCAGATAAGAAATACTTTCCATCTGCATAAGTCAATGCTTTTCCGTTTTGGTTTTTTATAAAATATTGTCCTGATGAAAAATTAGTATAAGAAATCTGAGAAGCTTCAAATTCAAATAATATATCTTTATATGATGCTTTATCCATTTCAGCAACATAAGCAGAATTGTCTTTTATTTGAAGAACTGAATAAAAGTCGGTAGATAAGTTTGCTCCATAAAATTTATCATATCCATTGAATAGCAGATAGCTTTTATTATTGATATATCCGCAAATGAAATTATTATCTGAATAGCGAATCACTTCTTCTCCATCAGTATCAATTAACCAGTCAGCACAAAAAAGAGGAATGTCCTGATAATATTTTCCAACCCAATCAGGCAGTATGAAGTATTCTATACCCATATTATAAATATCTGTGATGTTCATATACCGTATTATTCCAACAAGTCTTTTATCACAATATACTTTTGAATATCGTACATTGCGGTTAATCCTTTTAGAGTTTATAAACTTATTGGTTGGAATATTATAATAAGGTATGGAATAAGGTTCGCCTATGCAGAATTTACGGTTATCTTGATTGAATAGAGATGTGTTATTGGTCGCACGTTCTATAATCTCCTGTTTTATTCTGCCTTTGCAATCATCTGTTTGAATGTAATCGTTGAATGTTACAACAGATTCTGCATAACAATTTCCAACATTGCATGACAGAATAGCAAATAAAGATGTGATAATTAGCAGCTTGAAAAGAAGCTTTTTTGTGCATATATTCTGCATAGACCTATTTCACCTTTCTAACTTATTACTATTGTCTGATTCCAAGTATATGTATAATTTTTAGAATTGGTAAAAGAAAATGAACTATCAGATGTATTGGAATCGTAGAA
>CAKSGI010000422.1 GCA_934454005.1 uncultured Eubacteriales bacterium
ATAACATTATATGCAGTTTGGAAAGATACAACACAACCAATTATAGATTCAATTACAACAACATCAAATAGTTTAACAATTAAAGCACATGATGATGAAACAGGAATATCAGGATATGCAATATCAACTACAGATGAAATACCAACAAAATTTACAAATATAACAAATCAAACATCTATTACACAAGTAATTTCTCCGTTAATTCAATCAACAACATATTATGTATGGGTAAAGAATGAAGATGGATTAATAAGTGAAGTGAAATCTATAAAAACAGAAACTATTCCAGGTGTTTCACTAAATGCTGATAAAACAACTTGGACAAATGGAAATGTAGTTGTAACAGCCAAATCAAATAGTTCAACTACAGGATACACAATACAATCTTGTACAGATAATAAAAGTTGGAAAAATGAAAACTCTATAACATTTACTCAAAATGGAACAATGTATGCAAGATTAATTGATAGTACAGGTCAAACAGGAAGTTATGCAACATATAATGTTAAAATAATAGATAAAATTGCACCTAATATAACTATTAAAGGATCAGCTTCTAGTACAATAGCGACAAAAGCGACTATTGAAATTAGTTCAACAGAAGAATTAGGAGGAAGTGGGATAAAAAGTAAAGGAGTTTATTTATATAAAAATGGTGAAAGTGCTAAACTACAAACACAAGCTACAATAGAAAATTTGCAACCAAATACAACATATTATGCATATGGGTATATATCTGATAATGCAGGAAATGAGAAAAAATCTAGTATTTTAACTATAAAAACAGGATTAGCAATAGCAGAATATAACCAGATTAAATATACAAGTGTTCAAAATGCATTTAATGCTATATCTTCTAGTGGTACAGTGAAATTATTAGCTAATCAAACAGAAAGTGCAACAGTACCGAATGGAAAAAATATAACATTTTTATTAAATGGTAAGACTATGCAATATAGTAATAAATATGTGCTATTAAACAATGGTACTCTTTCAATACAAGGAAGTGGAAAACTAGTTAGTGCTACAGGTACTATTATTAATGCTGGAAATTTAAGTTTAAAAAATGTTGATGTGGATTTAACAAAATCTGGATGGACTATAAGCAATTATAAAACACTAAGTATACAAGGAGGAAATATAAAATACAGTGGAGATTCTAATGGATGTGCAATAATGACACTAGAAAATAGTAATACAAATATTGATGGAATAACAATAAATTCTGTTGCATATGGTTTAGTTACAAGAAATACAAAAGCAGTTTCAACAGTTAAAAATTCAAAAATATCAATAACAGGATTATCAACACATTATGCAATTTGGGCGCAAGATGGTGGAGAGATAACAGTAACAAGTACAACGATTTCTAATAATAGAAATTCAACAAATGGAGCAGCAGTAGTTGCTAATAATGCAAATAGTAAAATTTCATTATATAATTCAAACATTAATGGAAATTTAGCAAGTTCTGTTGGAAAAGATGATAGTTCAAGCTATGTATATTTATTTAATTCAAACCTTGATGGTAACATATACAGAGAAAGCAAGCAGGGAAAAATTGTAGAAGTGGTAAGCTCTACAACAGGATTTGATATATATTATTTTGATAATTATTTATGGGAAAGTTCATTAAGATTTCCAACTTGGACAGAAAATAAAGGACAAGATGATATTATTTGGTATGATGGTAAAATAGGTAATAGACATAATGGAAGAATGTTTTATTGTAGAGTTAATAAATCTGAACATAATAATGAAAATGGAAAATATAAAACACATATAAAACAAGGAAAGGACTATAAATCTGCATTAACATATAACTAAAAAACTATAAGGAAATGAAAGTATTTATTCATTTCCTTATAGTTTTTTATCTTTAATTTGTATAATTAAAGATATTATTTGTTTAATTATATCATTAGATTTCAAGCAAAACAAGATATTTATAAAAAATATACTCATTTAAACTTTATTTTTGATTTTTTAAAAAATCATTTATTATCAATGTTTTTGCTGCTTTTTATTATCCTTAATTATACAAATAAAAGAGACAAAAGAAATAAAAGGAGTGAGGATTATGGAAATAAAAAGAAGAAATAATCGAGGAATAACATTAATAGCACTTGTAGTAACAATAGTAGTATTATTAATACTAGCAGGAGTAAGTTTAGCAATGCTAAGAGGAGAAAATGGGATAATAAGTAAAGCCCAAAAATCAGCAAGAGAAACAAGA
>CAKSGI010000423.1 GCA_934454005.1 uncultured Eubacteriales bacterium
CCCGAGGAATGCCGGAAACCACGCCGCTCATAAAAGCGGCGTTAAATTTAAGGGTAGGCGCAGGATTTGACGTTTACAAATAAAGTATGAGAGGGGAATTTTTAGGATGCAGTATTCAATGTTAGAAAATGGAATGGATTTTATTTTATCAGGAATTGAACATCTTCAAAGGGCTGAACAGGAAAATATAGAAGAAAATTTTCGAGATAAAGAATTAAAATATGCATTGTTACATTTGTCATCTGGAATAGAATTAGTTTTTAAGAGTCGATTAAATATTGAGCATTGGACATATATTTTTGAAGATATGAATGGAGCGTCAAAGAAAAAGTATGAAGATGGTTCGTTAAAGACAGTAGACAGTAATACAGCAATAGATAGATTAGAAAGACTGTGTGGGTATTCATTTGACGAAAATCAGAAGAAGCGTTTGAAAAGCTTGCGAGATGCAAGAAATAGATTTGAACATGGATTTATTGATAATAATCCCAAAGCTATTGAATGTATAATAAATCAGGCGGTTGAAGTTATTGTGGACTTTTTGGGGAAAAATTATGATGAGTTTGAAATCCCATCAAATGTAAATGTAATTGATGGATTAACAGCTAGAGAAAAAGATTTTTATAGACAAATTACAATAGCTTTAATTAGCTTGAAAAATCATCATGATGATGCTGTGATATTAGCTCGTTAAAGAGCATTTAATATTACTCTTGAGGAATATTTAATAGAATGTCCAGAATGTGGAGAAAAACTTTTAAGACATGGAGATGGCAATGAAAAATGTGAATGCTATTTTTGTGGATATTCTGGTGAGCCAAAAGATGTTGCGAAGCAGTATATTGAAAATGTTTTAGATATATCGGAGTATGAAATAGTTCATGATGGAGGTGAATTTCCGTTGTATACATGTCCAGATTGTGGATGCGAAAGTATGGTCAATACACAAGAATCATATTTTTGTTTTAATTGTGGAATGAAATATACGTTAAATGACTTGCGAAAATGCAATTCCTGTGGTGAATTGTTTTATCCATTTGAAGATGTATCTGTCTGTGAATCATGCATAGAAAGATTAAATAATAAGTGTGAAAATTAGCTCATATAGAAAGGATGCGAATGATGAAGGATAATTCTATTATATATGAACCAGATTTTATTATTTTAAATAATGAATTACTTACTAGTTTGTGTGTTTATTTTGATGAATTGATTTTAATATCAAATGATAATATTGATGAGGAACTTTGTAAGATTGCTGATGAAAAGAAACCAAATTATATTGAAAAAAGCAATTATATAAATGAGTCACTAAATCCATTAGTAAAGGAAGGCGTTATTACATTATATGATACTGATGAGATTTCTAGTTTATGTCCTAAGAGTTGTAATATTGAATTAGGAGAAATAGATATCAAGGTAAATGATAAGGAATGTTTTTTCAATATAAAATCGTTAAGTAATAACAAAATTTCGAGAGCTATTATAGAAAGATTACAGACAAAAAAATGCACTGTAGGCGAGCTTATAAGATTAATTAATGTTTATACTCTATCAACGGAGTATAATATTCCAATAATCAGAGATTATGTTAGTTCAGCAGGATATAATGCAAATAATCTATCTGATATGTTGGCAATAAAGACATTATGTAAATTAGGGTTACCTAGAATAAATGCAACAAAAGTTGAAGATATTTTAAAAGTAAGAAATGAACTTAAGGACGAGTTAACTGAATTTAGAGCAGGAATTTTAGATTTAACATATTTATTATATCAAAGTATGAAAGGTACATCACAAGATATTATTGATATTAATAAAGAAATGGATATGCTTATTGATACAAAAATAAGGTCATCGGTTATTAGTTTGGAGCATAAGCTAGAGTCAAATAGAAAATTACGATTTCCTAATGTTATTTTAAATGGTGGAAAATTATTGCTATCGGGAACTCTATTATTGTTAGGTTTAGGAGATACAATTAGTACATTGAATAATAGTCACACTTTTTTGCAGTCTATTTGTGAGATGGAGAATATCAAAGAAAATTCAGAAAATAAAATTGCATCTTATATAGTAAGTTTGAATGAACGTATTAAGTAAATGGAATTACATAATAACAAATGAGGGAGAACTAGGTGCTTGGTTTATCTCCTTTGCAAGTGAATATGTGTGGAAAAACTGGTAAAAACTACCTGAGTTTCTTTGAAGTTTTGTAT
>CAKSGI010000424.1 GCA_934454005.1 uncultured Eubacteriales bacterium
AAACTAAAAAAATTAACTTCTGTTAATATTGTAGATTCACCTATTGGTTCAATAAGAAAGCTGGCAGATATCAGAAGGCTTGTATCGCATTAAGTATCTGTTGTTTTGCACGATGTGCATAGGCAATATGCGAAATGCAATGGAATCCATAAGCGCATATATGAGAATCGGAGACAAGTCACTGCTGAAAAAATCGTTGCAGTATTTTCTTACAATATTCGTATTCGCTTGCGGCGCAGGAATAGGCGGAGCATACTCATTATATATAGGCAACGAGTTCATATGGATATCATGTGTCCTTCTTTTAACATGCTTTGCGCTTATGTTCATAAAGAGCGAGAATGATATGATGAGAGAGGATATGTAGGAATAGAGCCGTATAAAAAATTGAAAGTCGCAAAGTCTAACAGCGTTTTAGCTGGTTTGACTTTACGACTTGTTGTGTGTTTGATTTTTTCTATGTTTTTTACAGATAATAATCAATAATCTACCTTATATCGATTGTATTCAAAAGTTTATTATAATTATCATCAAATACAAAAATATAATTACCGCACGTTTCGAATCTGTAAGTACTGTGATTATCAATCTCCTCTGCATTAATAGATTTATAACAATTCCATGTATCAATATTATAAAAATGATACATTCCTTTGTAATAAGTTACGGCAGTTTTATTATTCAAATAAATGATTTTTTCGCCGGATTTTGTTGTTATACTATTTTTTTTTCATCTTTCAAGTTAATTATATTGATCTGATCGCTGTTATGAAACATAAGAGGGAGTTCATCATAAAAGCCAACATCTCTTGCAGAGTATTCATCAGTTATAAAACAAAATAAAAAAAACTATCATTATAATCACTATTGAACGCAATTAACAATTCATCATCTAAGAATATATGCCTGATGTCAGTTAATTCAATACTATATCCTATGGATATGGTCAGAGAAAGGGAACTCACCGTCCCTATATTTCAAAAGCAAAACCTTATCAAGCACAGGCGGTTCGACGAAAGTACATAAAACCGCCCTTTGAGAAAAGGATTTTTCCTCTCTCAAAGGGCAAGTTGATAAATCAAACGTTATTTAATTTGAAAAACTAAGCAAATAATCGCCACAATATCACAGCCTATAATAGCTATATACCTCGCAATATTCTTTTCTGTTTTTGTAATGAGATATGTATCAAGTAATATACATATCACCAGGCATATTATCCCGATTACTTGTATCATAAACTTCTCTGCTCCAGTTATTTTATTAGACTTGAAATTTACCATCCTGACAAATTACTTTTTTGTATTCCCATTCATTTTAGAAAATGGGCAACCCCATAAGAAATTGCCCATCACTTCAACAAATTATCTTACTATATTTACTCCAACGTCTTCATCGTAGGGAAATACCTACACCGCCTTTTTATATCTTTTCAAAAGCTCGCAAACCCTTGATTTTACTGGATTTGCGACGTTTTTGTTTTTACGAAAGTTTATATATTATCGCAAAATCTACGCCATTTTGGCGTAAAATTGGCGTAGGTGGATATGGTGGAGTGGTGGGATTCTACTATAAAACAGTTTAGATTTTATTGGGCTGAAAAAATTAAACAGCTTTTTTAGAATCTATCTTTCAACTCATCGTTTAAAAGCTTTTCTTTAATGATAATAGTGTTCTGCCATTGATATTCTCGCTCGACAATTCGTAGATCTCATCTAACTCAAGCATTAAGCCGGTGTGGTTTCGCCCTATTATTACATATTGGTTTTGTGCATCAAAAGCAATATACTGTCTCATTTTATCGTCCAGCAGAATATCTGCGTTATCTATCACAAAAAGTTTGCCCTTTGAATTTTTTATCGAAGCTTTGTAATTCTTTTTCTGGTCAAGGTAATTAAAGCACCTTATTCTTTTATCATTTGCAGACAGTTCTTCAATAAATGAATAAAGAGCGGATTTGCCAACGCCAGAGTCACCTGTGATAAAAGTAACGTTGTAATCAAAATGTAGATCAACGATGAAAGAGGTGTGGGCAGTATTGATCTCTTGCATCACGATCGGTTTAATCTTCATCATTCCACCACTCCTTCAGTTCTTCATAATCGTCTATTTCTCTGCATTTCTTCTTACCCTTATCGTACACGTTCACTCGTGTCATATCAAATGATATAAGCGGATAATCACAATAGATTTTTCCTTCATCAAGAGAATAGATCTCA
>CAKSGI010000425.1 GCA_934454005.1 uncultured Eubacteriales bacterium
TACTCACCTCGTGAGTATATTTTACTACAAATAACTATATTTGTCTATATTTTTATTAACTATTTCTATCTCCTTTTTCATTTTTTTCGCCTTAACACTATCATTAACCTTTTTAGCTTTGCTATATATCATATTCACATTTTCCACGGAAAACTTAGAAAAATTTTCTGATATTTTTGCAACCTCATCTTTGCTTATTAAATATACTTCTTTATCCCAGTTGTTAGCCATTCCTAAAACATCTTTACTTAAATTCATATTCAAAATTTCCTTTCTTTAATAAAGAATTTGTCAGTACATAGATTGTATCATTTCATCTTAATGCTTCTAATTTTATTTTTACTCTTCCATTTTTAACCAAAAATCATGTAGGTATAAGAATATTGGCAATGGTCTTACAATATCATGCAACCTCATCATAATATCTCCATACGATCCACGCTCTATGATAAAATCTTCATCACCAAATCTTTTAAACTTTACATTTGTATTTTTACTCATTATTTCTATTGCTTCATACAAACTATATCTTTTATCCATTTATCATCATTCCTTGCTATACAATTAATAAACATTGCACATTTATACATATCATTTTTATTGTTATTTTCCATAACAGCACTACAATATTTTTTACCTGGTATTACATTTTCATAATCATCTAAATTTCTTCTGCATATTTCATTAACTTGAATATCAGTCAGATCGCTTTCTCTTTGTAATGCTCTCATAAGCCTTATTTGTGCCTTTACATCTATAAATAAAGATACTAACTTATCACCTTTCCCAACATCTTTTAAATAGTTTTCTAGTTGTTTTAATCCTTGCAAATCAATTATACATATATAAGTTTTATCTGACTCTATATCTATTTGATTTTTAGTTATCCCATAAATCCATGTCGAACCATCAGCAACAATATATTCTCTACACTCTATAAACTCATTATTTTTTAACATTTCATCTGCTTTATTATGGTCTATAAAGAAATAATCTTTCCCATTAATTTCATTTTCTCTTGCTGGTCTGCTAGTAGTAGATATAACAGGAATTATAAAACCCTGTTTATCTATCCTTAACGCTTCTTTTAATATACTATCCTTACCACTTGCAGTACACCCAACTAATGCTATTACTTTCATCACGCAACTACCTCGCTATTATAAGATATATATTGTACAAGATTCTTTCTTACATTAATAATTGCAACAAACCCCTCGCAACTAACATATTTAATTCCATCAATACATGCTATTTCTTTCCCTTGTTTTATTTTTTCTGTTATTATTTTTCTGCATTTTATGTATGTTAAGTCATACGTTTTTAGAATTTTAAACATGGTCACAAAAGCTGTCTTATTTAAATTATATAAACCTTTAGTTTCTAAGGTTTCCCTTATCCCTTCATTTTTCTCCATATCCACAATGTTTAATAGCTTATTTAATTTGCTTTTTATATTAGAATTATCGAAATTAAATTTATTATCTTTTATCGTTTCTAATCCTACGATCTTTTTTGTCTTATTATCGGCTTTTATGAACAAATTTTTATACTGACGAGTTTCTATAATATCACCTTTTTTTATTGTTATCCCTAATTGATAATTCCTTTGTAATATTTTTTTTGCTAATTCATCGCTACATTTATATCCATTTGCTGTTGCATCCTTAAATTTTATAATTGCATATTCTGTTACTTCCATTAATTCATTTATCATTTTTTAATTTCCCCTTTTTTGAATTTTAATTGTATAATCTAAAAATATAGTGTAATGTCTTAACTCTAGTGTATATTCTTAGATTATACAATTTGTTTATTTATTAAGCTATCTTTTGGTCATTTGTGTATCTAGATAAGTATATAGAACTGTTAACATTAAATTTTTTACAATATTTATCAACTTCTAATATAAGCTGATTTATTATTTCTCTTATATTTGAATCAACGGTATTTACGAATAAATCAATCAATTTTTCTATTTGTGTAATTTTATTTTTAATATATTCATAATCTATTGTTTCTATTTCATTTCCTAGTGCTAAATTAGTAATTATTTCTACTCTTTTTAATTCTGATTCATTTAATGTTCCAATATAATGGATTAATTGTTTTTTATTTATACATTGCAACTGTTCAGCTAAAACCATACTTTCTTGCTTTAAATTAGCTGTTCCTTTTTCTAATATTGTACGTGTAATTTGTTTTGTATTTTTTATT
>CAKSGI010000426.1 GCA_934454005.1 uncultured Eubacteriales bacterium
TATCAGAAGAAGAAAAAATAAAGTATTATGCAAAATGCTTTTGTGTATATTTTGGCGCATATAACGAAGATTATGGATATATTACACTGGAAGGCTTTTTTTCCCAAAAACCCGTAATTGTGCATAAAGATGCGGGAGGACCACTTGAATTTGTGGAGGATAATTACAATGGATATGTAATAAATGATGATCCTAAGGAAATTGCTGCAAAAATTGATTATCTATACAATAATAAAGACGAAGCAAAGAGATTAGGAGAGAATGGAAGAAAGACTTTACAGGAAAAACATATGGATTGGGATTATGTTATAGAACAGCTGTTAAAGGAGGATTAAGGTGGGTAAACCAAGTTTATTGTATGCGAGCCCTTTTCCACCGATGAAGAGTGGAATATCTGATTATTCAACGGTATTAGTTAAGGCACTTGATAGTAAATTCAATATTACGCTTTTTACAGATAATTACGTTATTGATGAGGGAAAACTGACTAAATATCCTGTAGTTAAGTATGGCGTAGATGATGTCGATTTTGATAAGTTTGATTATATATTATACAACATAGGAAATAATCCAGAATATCATAGTTACATATATGAGGCGGCTATTAGACATCCTGGGATGATTATAATGCATGATCTCGTCTTATACTATTTATTTGTCGGTTATTATCAGAAAAAAAATGAATTATATTCATCGTTATATAGTAAACTTGGACAAGATGTATTTCGACAGATAAAAGAAGAGGTTAAGGAAAATGGGTCGAATTTGTTAGAACAAAAGCATTTGGCATCTTTGTATCCGATGAACAGGGAATTGATTCAATCTGGAAACAAAATAATGGTACATTCGGAGTTTGCACGTAACCGGATAATTAATACAGGATGGATAGACACAAAAAAAATCAAGCATATAAATTTGATTCAGCAAATAGATGACGATACTGAAGATGCGATATTGGATAGGACAAAGATATTTAGAAAGTATGGCATTCCTGAAAATGCTGTTGTTATAGCTTCGTTTGGTTATATTGCAGAAACAAAAATGAATATGGAGGTTTGCAAGGCTGTCAAACAAATTAGTAAGACTGTCAAAACTCCGATATGTTATGTGATGGTTGGAGAGGGAAATTATGTAGATAAAGAGATAGATGAAAAAAACATATTTAAAACAGGATATGTTGAATTGAAAGAATTTAATAATTTTATTCAATATTCAGATATAATAGTTAACTTGCGCAATCCGTCTATGGGAGAGACATCAGGAGCGATGCTTCGGATTCTTCAATTGGGAAAATGCTGTGTTACGAATAATGGCGGATGGTTTTCGGAAATACCTGATACCTGTGTTTGCAAAATTGATGTTGAGAATGTAGAAGCTGAGTTGAAAAAAACATTATCAGAACTAATTACAAATAAAAAGAGAAGAGAAATAGTAGGAATAAATGCACAGGAATATATTCAGGACAATTATAATGCACATAAAATCACTCAGGAAATATGGGATTTTGTTACTAAGTAGAGGGAGAGCAACGCGATGAAGAAGTTAAAGCATAAAGAACTTGTTAGTGCGGTTATCTTTATATGTATACCAGTTTTGATGTATCTAAAACAGTATTTGCTGGGAAATATACCAGGAGATGCAGATATGATACAATTCTTTTCAGCGCAGAAAAGTTTTGCTTCGGATCTGTTAAGAGGATCGTTTGTTCAATGGAATAAATATATAGCAGGTGGAATGCCACAGGCTGGAAGTGTATCTTTTTATTCTGTAGCATTGTTATTATCTTTTCTTCCGTTGAAAGAGTTTATATATGCATACTTATGTCTGCATTTGTTTATTGGAAGTTTTTTCTTCTACAAATATTTAAGAGAGTGTGATTGCTCGTATGAAGTTGCGCTTGTGTTTGGAATTATTTATGAGTGTTCTATTCAAATAAATGGTTTAAGAAAATCTCATCCTACGGTTATAGCTGCAATTTGTTTATTACCAGTTATAATGTATTTTGTTTGCAAATTTTTTAAAACAAAGAAATCCAAGTGGTTATATCTTTCGGCTTTGATGGCGGGGATACAGTTTACAATTGGGACGCAATATTCAATATATGCGGATATATTTTTGTTTATCTATATAGTAGCAAAGGGAATTCAAGGTAAATTTTCAATCAAAGAGATGATTGGTAAAGGGATAGCGTGGATATTTATATATATAGGA
>CAKSGI010000427.1 GCA_934454005.1 uncultured Eubacteriales bacterium
AATCACTATCGCTCATTGCCTTTTCAACCTCATTTGCATCTTTGCTATTAATTTTTACAATTTTTTCATTTAACGAATTGTATATCAACAATTCACCATTTTCATTTCTACACTTAATATTATACAAAGACTCTTTCATTTTATATTTTTTCCGATTTTGATAAATAGCATAATGGATCTGGATCATAAATTTTTTTTCCTAATGCTACTGACATACACGGACTTCCTCCATCACATATATTTTTTAATTTAGGTTCCAAATAAAATTTACACTTTTTACACTCACCTGTCATATAATTGCGTCTCATTCGTATCTTTTTTAAATATTCGTTGTTTGACCATATCTCTTTTAATTTTGTTTTTTTCAAATTTCCCAACACAACTGGCAATCTTCTGCATGCTAACATATCACTATTGGGCATAATAACAACTATATTCTTTCCAATCATACATGAACAGCCAAGCATCAAATATGTTGGTATGTTAGGAATTTGAATTTGACGAACTACATACTCTGGATCTGCTAAATGCCATAAATCACACCTTTGCATACACAAATATGTCTTCCCTTCGCCATTTATTAAATTTTCCACCATCTCAGAAGCTTTCTCATAAGCTATTTTCTGAAAATTTTCAAATTCTTCTTTGCTCAACACCATTTCTAGATTATCCTCTTTATTTTCCCCTAGAGGAACTAATCTGCTTAACGTAACTCGATTTATATTACAATCTACTGCTAATTGTAAAAATTCTTCTGTTTTTTTATAATTTCTTTTTGATACAACAAATGACCAGGATACCTTATATCCCTCATTTTGTAATAATCTTGTTGCCTCTAATGATTTTCTCCATGTACCTGGTCCTCTGATTAAATCATGCTCCATTTCCATTCCATCAATACTTATTTGAACTTCAAATATCATATCTTTATATTTCGAAATTTTAGCTATTATATTATCATCCAAAAGTGTTCCATTTGTTAATATTGTTATTTTAAAAGGATATCTTTGTTTAAACTTTCTGTACAAAAAATCCATTATTTTTTCTATTTCTTTATGTACAAATGGTTCTCCTCCTGTTATGTTTATTAATGCTGATAATTTATGATTTTCAATAAACTCTAGGCACTGTTCTATATTCCTTTTAAAATCCTCGAACGACATTTCGCACATTGTTCCTTTATCATAACAATGTTTACACTTCAAATTGCAACGATCTGTTATATGTATTTGAAATATCATACACATTCCTACATTATCATTGCATTTTCGAACTTCATACTTAGAGTCCGAAAAATCTAGCAAATCCACATCTGGTATTTCTTTTACTTCTTTACTATTATAAAATTTCATTTTCATCTCCATATAGATTAGTTATTATACAACTCTTCTCTTAATTTATATAATTTAGCGTACTTTCCTTTAATTTCCATTAATTCACTATGAGTTCCATACTCTACTATTTCTCCATCACTAAACATTAATATTTTTTCACAAAACTTTGTGCTTTCCAATCTATGTGTCACAAAAAAAGTAGTCTTGTTTTTTGTTATTTCACCAAATCGTTTATACAATTCGTTTTCTGCTTGGGGATCTAATGCCGCTGTTGGTTCATCCAAGACAAAAAAAGGTGCATCTTTATATATTGCTCTAGCCAATGCAATTTTTTGTGCTTCTCCCCCTGATGGTTCAATCCCTTCATCATCAAAATTCCTATAAATATTTGTTTCCTTACCTCGAGGCATTTTTTCAATTCTTTCTTTCAATCCAGCTTCTTTTATGGCTGTATCCCACTTTTTCTCACAATAATCCTGTGATAATATTACATTTTCTTTTAATGAAAATGAATATAATTTTGAGTCTTGAAATACTACAGAAAAAAGCTTTGCATACTCCTCATATCTAATATTTTTTATATCCATTCCATCTATTGTAATCCTTCCTTCTTCTGGATCATATATTCTACATAGTAGCTTTATAAATGTTGTTTTACCTGAACCATTTTCACCAACTATTGCTATTCGTTCTCCTTCCTTTATCTCTAAATTAATATCTTTCAATGCATAGTTATTTTGTCCCTGATATTTAAAGTAAACATTTTCGAACTTTATTATATGTCTACATTTCTTTACGCTTTTACCCTCTTCCTTATACATTGTGTTCGGAATATTTAAATATTCTTCCATAGCATCATAATATCCTCGATAGCTTA
>CAKSGI010000428.1 GCA_934454005.1 uncultured Eubacteriales bacterium
CTCCATTCCGTCTTACTTCTGTATCAACATTTTCAGTTTTTCTGCCGGTCTTACATTATTTGCATTTTCAAACCTCCATAAAAAGCTCCTGACTATCCGCTCTATTATTTTAAAGCCATCATAGCCATTGTTGTAATATTTCCAACGCAGCAAGAGTGTTCTTCAAATTTTTATCGTACTTATATTTTAACAATGCTTTTAATAATAGGCAGCAACTCGATCGATCTCTTGAATACTCTATCTCCAAACCACACATTTTATAACATTCAAGGCATCATAGAGCACCTATTCAAATAGTCTTGTGCTGATATAACATCAATTGAGTCATAATAATAATCAGCTTTATCTGCACTTTTTTGCCGTTTCAAACGTTTTAAAGAGTTCCTTATTTGCTGAAAGCAATTATCTTTGGTTTCGACATTTCCAGCGAGCTCTGCATATGTATCCTCTATATTGTCAATTTCGTTTTCATCAATAACAACCGTTAGCTTTATCGGAATTGATACATCAATATTCGAACAATCAGGAAAAATCTTCTTTTCCATCGTAATATAACTTTCTATAGCCTTAAAGCGAATAGAAGAAATAAGCTCTTTTATACTGTTTGTTTGATTTTTAAAAAACAACTTCCAATATTCCTCACATATTTTACCTGTCTCCGGACATCGTCCCTTTTCAGCATCGAACTTATTCTTTGTAATACGCTGCTTAAAACCCGATTTGAATTCTACTAGTTCTATCCCCTCATTAGAGCAACTTAAAGCATCTGCTGAAGCAGGAGTTTTGTCGCGCGGAAACATTCCTTTGCATATAGCATCAAAGTTATAAAGTTTAACTTGGCTTTCTACCAGCGGCCCCCCCTTGTCACTTCTAGAAAGCTCAGTAATAGGGCACAAAAACTCATCCCATTTACTCCTCGCATAGGACTGGATATCTTTCGTAATCATGCTTATTCTCCATCATTACTCAAGTATTCTTTTCGAAGCATTTTTACCTCAGAAAGATACTGCAGGAAATCTTGATATATTTTTCCCATATCATTATTAACGCACTTATAATGCACAAAATTATCATTCAAAAATTCCGTCTGATAAAAGTTTGTTATGTTAGCAATAGCATATTTTCGCATATAAGCATCTAATGCCAACATAAAATTGGGGCTATGCGTAGTAAGTAAAATATTTACTCCTAGCTCCTTTACTAGCAAAACTATTATTTCTGCAAAAGCATTCTGCCATTTAGGATGAAGATGCGCTTCCGGTTCATCCAAAATAAGCATTGTCTTAGAATCGAGTTCTCCTTTTTCGAGAAGCATTTTAATAATTGAGAACATTTTAGACCCTGTTGCTAAGTTTGAAATTCTCAATTTCATTCCATTTTGAATATAGTATGCCCCCTCTGAAGTGAACTCAAATGCCCCAGGAATAATGTTGTCAATTCGCGCTTTTGCAGTTTTCAAAGAATCGTCTAAAACCGTTTGTTCAAATACACTTAGATCGTCTTTTCTTAACACTGTCTTAAGTTTATCATTGTGCAGGCGTATCCGATTTGAATTTAGGATTGTCTCTGTTTCTGTTTTTTCAATTTTAAAATATATTTTATTCAATTTCGAAACATCATCCTTCTCGTTTGAAATATCATCCATCACGAAAGGATCATCTACTAAATAAACTTTTTTAAATGGAGAGCTCATAAAAACGGGAGTTCCATCATTTACAACACTATTATCTGCAAGTGCAACATCAAAACAAACAGAATCACCATTCATTAACTTAATCTTCGAATATGGCGTCAGATTTCCAACAGGTTGAATCTGGTTGGAAAACTCAATCCGCAAAGTTTGATTAATGCTTTCTCTTGCATAGTCAATTAGACCTATGTCCTTTTCAAGGTCAATAAATAACTGTCCCAGCATCGCAAGAGCACTGTTTCTCTCCGAATCGAGCATGCTTTCAATGGAGTCACCCTCTCGTTTGCCAATTATTGATGACAGTCGTTTGTAAAGAAGAGACTCTTGACTGGCTTTATCCTTGCCGATTATCGATACATCACAGCTTGCTAATTCAGTTGCTAGATAGTGTCTACCTGAGATCAAGCCAAAACAGCCAGCCAAATAGCGATGCATCTGATGTGAACAGCAGAAAGGAACGATGACGTGTTTTTCGCATAGCGCGTAGCGATCCCCCTCCAGCGTTTTAACCACAGAAA
>CAKSGI010000429.1 GCA_934454005.1 uncultured Eubacteriales bacterium
TAACTCATAGATATCTCTTTTGTTGTTCCCTCGTGAATACAACTTTCCTTTGCCCCACAATTTTTGCATGTTCTTACACCATTTATCCAATCTCCATACTCATGAATCTTGGTTTCTACAGCAGAACAATTTTGGCACTTTCTTGCACATGAACCATTTTTTGTATCTTTCCACTCTCCATAACTATGATCCGTAGCTAATATTTTTTCTGTCCATGTTTTCCTACATCTGCTACATTCTAATTTTTTAACACCATCTTCTGTGCAAGTCGGATAACTCTTAGATATCTCTTCTGTTGTTCCATCGTGAATACAACTTTCCTTTGCCCCACAATTTTTGCATGTTCTCACACCATTTATCCAATCTCCATACTCATGACTCTTGGTTTCTATAGCAGAACAATCTTGGCACTCTCTTGCACATAAACCATCTTTTGTATCTTTCCACTCTCCATAGTCATGATTTTTAACCGGAATGGTCACATCTTTTGTTTTAGTCGTACCATCACTAAATTTAGCTGTATAAGTCCGCTTTCCAGATTCTATACAAGTTGCCTCTTTTGTTATTTCACTAGTTGTATTTACTGTTTCTTTATCACTTAGTTTAATCTTTGTGCATGTACTATAGTCGTCAGCCCAAATCAAATTCTCTTCATCAACCGATCCATTAGTTGCTTTGTCATTAACAGTCTCATTATTTATTTTTCTAAATATTCCACTCGTAAATTTAGCATTTCCTGGAATATCCCCTTTAGCTTTAATCGTTTCTTGAATCAACACCTTACCGCATATTTCACACACTTGTCTCTTATATCCATCTGTCGTTCGTGTAGCTTCAATTTCAATATTTTTTCTACTCCCATCATGATTACATGTTTCAATTTCCCCACAGCGATTACATTGTCTTTTACCATCTACCCAGTCTCCAAAGTTGTGTCCCAAAGGATCTACTTCAAAAGGACCTGCTGTTTGAATATCTTCATCACCAAAATTAGCTTTATAACTTATTTTTCCTTTTTTTGTACAAGTTGCTTCTTCTATTGTTTCACTCTTTGTTTGTACTACAGCTACTTCTTTTTGATTTTTATATTTTGTGCATGTACTATAATCACTCGACCAACTATATTCGTCTCCGTCTCCGCATCCAAAAAGCATAACAATAATCATCGGAACCAATGCAATAAACACTAAAACTTTATTTTTCATCTTTATTCCTCCCTTTTATCTTTCAATCAATTCTGAATAAAAAGCAAAAAGATACATAAATAATCGAAAATTAAAACATTTTAAAATCATCGTTATAGCACGCTTTGCAAATAATTGATTTCTATGCTATATAGTTAGTATATTATCCTTTTATAAATAAATATTATCACAAAATTTCATAAAATTCAACATTATTATATAAAATTTATAATAATTACTGTGAATATAATCCAATTATATACCTATAACCAAAAAACAAAAATCCTTAGCGTTAGATTCCTAATTTTACATATTACACATAATTTATATTGATATCATCTCAAATATGTTGTATAATTTTACTATATAATTTTAAAAAACAGGGAGGTTAATATATGGTTTCAAAACTCAATAGTATGGGAATATTAGGTATGGAGTCTTTTTTAGTGGAAGTTGAAACAGATTTGTCTAAAAGTATACCCTCGTTCGATGTTGTAGGATTACCTGATGCATCTGTTAAAGAGTCCAGAGAGCGTGTTAGATCTGCAATTAAAAACTGTGGGTATGAATTTCCTATAGGCAAAATTACGGTTAACCTCGCACCTGCAGATATAAAAAAGGAAGGCTCTATATACGATCTTCCTATCTTAATCTCGCTTTTAATCGCAAGTGAACAAATTTGTCCTAATATTGATCTTTCTGATTCTATTATTTTGGGGGAACTTTCTTTAAATGGCGAACTTAGACATATAAACGGTGTACTTCCAATGGCAATTTCTGCCCAAAAATTGGGATTTAAAAACATATTTGTCCCGTATCAAAACTCTTTAGAAGCCTCTGTTGTAAAAGGTATTAATGTATTTCCTGTTAAAAATACAATAGATCTTTTAAATCATATTCTCCATAAAAAACTAATAAAACGGTCTTTTCCTGCTAAAGAAGCCGATAATAGTGAAGATTTTGCATTAGATTTTTCGCAAGTATGTGGTCAAATGGAAGCTAAAAGAGCTTTAGAG
>CAKSGI010000430.1 GCA_934454005.1 uncultured Eubacteriales bacterium
TGCATCTATTTTGACCGCTTTTTCTGGCTCCCCCTGTTGGACTCGAACCAACGACCCTGCGGTTAACAGCCGCATGCTCTCGCAAATGTCGAGAAAAACTACGGAGACAATTATAAAACTACATGCTCATAGTAAATAATTCACTTTGACTATTATAAGTTAAATCATCTATAATTTCACACTATTTTATAATTTTGATATAATTAGTGATTGCTTTTACTGTTATATTCATAGTTTACTAAAATAATATAGATTTTACAAATGATAAGTAGAAAATGCCGCCTACATACGTAATTTTATTCTATTGTGTTTTTTCTTATAAACTGAAATGCCTTATTAGGAATATTAATTTGCTTGTATCTTCCTTCAGGTAGTTCAGATATTATATGTTTTGTATCACTATCTTTCACAGTAATTCCCATAATCACTTGACAATTATCTGTTAATTCTAAAATGCTTTTAAAGAAGGATTGCATATCGCTAATTATTGTACTCTGCTGATCTGGCTCATCAAATATTAGTACCGCGGGATGATTACCATTTTTAGACAATGACACTTGTAGAAGTGACATAGTAAACGCCCATATCACACGAATATTATCACTAGCAGAAGAGTCAAATTTCATATCAAAGCCTTCAAATAATGGGAGATATGATTCCTCTGAAATTGAAATTTTTTCGAGATTATTAATACTCTTATATCCATATTTTCTTAAATTGTTAATAAATATATTGCGCAAATAATCAATTTTTTCTCTGTCGGTATCGGTTAGTCTATTTTTTGGCAATTTATTTTTTTCTTCTAAATTTTTTCCCCATCTTTTTGATAATTGAGCAAGCTTTGTTTTAGTGTCATTTTCAAGTTGCTGTAATGCATTTAAAGCTTCAATTCGTTTTTCTATAGTGATTTTTTTATAAACATTTGCTTCAGAATAATCTTCATCAACAGAATATAAATCACTTCGAATTATTTTCGCAAATCTACGAAGCGTAAACAGTCGTCCTTCAACACTTTGAATTTCTTTTTTTAGTTCTTCTTTATGTCTAGTATGACTTAGTAAGGAAAATTTCAACATATCCTTTTGAGCCTCTAAATGCTTAATGTTCTCATCTATTCCCATAACCGAAGTATCAATTGATATAGGTAATAAAGAATCATTAATTTTTTGGTTACAAACAGGACAAGTATCTTTAGCAAATTTAAATTGAAAATTAGAGCCCAGAGAGCGAAGCCGCGCAGCATCTTTATTATTCAGTAAATCTATAGAAATGGTTTCAAGATTATCTTTAATTGAACTTATACTACCATTTTCAATTGATAGGTTTCTTCTGCAAGAGGCTATATATTGAGATAATTCTGCAATTTCATTTTCTGTATTCTTCAACTCATTCTGCAATTCATCAAAATTATCAATTACTTTGGGCTTCAACTGTTTAATATCTGCAACTTGCTTTTCAAGATTAAAAATTGTTTCGGAAATAATTCCTTCACTATCATTAATAGCAATTCTTTTTATGTCAGTCTCAGTAAGGATCTTGGGCTTAATTGGAAAGTTAATAATTGAACAAGTTTCTCTTGCTGAAGCAATTTGTAAAGTTTTATAGCATTCGTCCCACTCTTTTTCAATAAGGGCTTCGTCATGTTTTAATTCTTCCTTTTTCTTATCGTTTTCCAAAGTATCAAGTTTTAATATAAACTCTATTATACGTTTTTTTGATTCTTTGATTCCTAATACTGGCATACCCGAAAATAAATCCGACCATCCATGCTTCTGCTCAATAAACATGCACGAGAAAATTAACTGAAGATACAATTTTCTTGGTTTATCATCCGATGCCATAACATGTGGCAATTCTAAATATAAGAATTTCTCAAGAAAATTATAAAATCCTTTATCATTATTTGCCGCATTGGGAAAATGAACATATGTATCAACGCTTAATGTTTTAGGATTAGTGATATCATCTAAGCCACCATAATATATCGTTATCATACGACTATCCCTGTCTTGTGCTTTTACTGATCTAAAAAGTGTCACAACTTCTTCTCCATTACTTATCTCTAAATAGGCATACGACTGAATAACACTCCAGGTCTTTTTGCCATCTTCAATTGTCGTTTTGAATGCTGAAGTTAGAACTTTTTCTCCCCTGCCGCCTATTATTTCTTCTAACCCTAAGCAATAATATACTGC
>CAKSGI010000431.1 GCA_934454005.1 uncultured Eubacteriales bacterium
TAACATTAGTGCAGTGTTTTTGCTTTTTTATTTTGCAGATGATTTAGTTTCTGAAAAAAATGGGGAAACTCAAAAAAAGAAACTACGAAACAATGTCATTTGTAGGATTACAATACTTTAAAAGAAATATTTAAAAAGTATATTGACAAATCATTCATACCTATAATATACTACTTATAAATACTACAGAGTATAACATTTGAACTTCTAGTCATAAGACTGGTAATAGTAGTGATATTTGAACTTGGAAAGCATTCGTTATGAATGCTTTCTTTTATGTTTGAGAGGGAGTGTTCCAAAGTAACTGATTTCTTCCCAGTTGGAAGAACATAGTTCCTCTGCCTCCTGTTAAACATCACATGAAACCTGGTAATCAGTCCAGATTTCACACCTGCGGTGTGAATTGAAGGAACATTCTTTCATCATGAAATGTCTCTTTCCATTTTTATTTTAAACCATGACGTTTTCTTATCAAGACTTTTCCTTCAATAAAAACATCATATGCATTGTTTGTAATACGATCCATGATAGTCTCTGCAACAGGGCTTCCTTCTTCGTATTCCGGATCAATACGACCGTACCATTCCTCATCATTATACTGCGTACAAAGAATCATGGAATTTTTCAGATTGTTAATCCTTTTCTCAATGATCTCAAAAAGATCATATCTTTCTTGAGTAGACAGCTTTCGAATCAACCATTCGTCAATGATAAGAAGCTCTGTTTTGCAGTAAGCGTTGATTACCTTTCTGAAAGTACCATTTTGTTGGGAAAGTGATAACTTATCTAACAGTTCAGGCATACGGATATATCTTACTATTTTAAATTTACGACATGCTGCATTGCCAAGTGCACAAGCTATGTAAGTCTTACCGGAGCCAATGGCGCCCTTTAGGATGATGTAATATCCTTCGTTGCTGTATTGGCAGATTGAAAAACGAAGCACTGTGCTTTATCAAATATAAAGGAATTAATAAGTAGGGGGGATAAAATCGTTGTTTTTTTTAAAATTAGATGGTATAATATTTACATCTGATATATGTTGCAAATAGAAAATTGGATTTTTAGCAAGATTTGAGTAATAAGAGAAATGAATGAGGAGGAAGAAAATATGATAGTGATAATTCCATTGGTGCCTATATTAATTATTTTATTATTGTTTGTTTTAGGGATTATTGGTAATGCTAGTGCGATTATTGATAACATTTTTTTCTTTGTTTCGCTGATATCGATAATTCTTAATATTTTTATATTCTTTATTCAAATAGTATCACAAGAGGAAGATGGTTTCGTTCCAAGAATGAGAAAGATAGTGTCGAGTCTTTTCTGTGTAATTATGCCAATAATAATTGTAGGTTTGTTTTTACAAAGTAATAATTTTTATAGTGAAATGAGTAATAGTTACAATGGGTATACATTTGTTTATAAATATCAAAAAGCTATTGTTTTCCCAATTTCTGCGCTAGTTGGTTGTTTGGTTAATATTTTAATATTGATAATTAATTATGGCATTAGACGATTAGAAACAAAGGCAAAATCCATATCGTTATATGTTAATTTATTGGTTGTGATAATAATGTTAGTATTACCTGTATGTGGAGAAAAAATTGCAAATAATATTAATTTGGCTAGATGCAATAACAACTCGTATAAAGAAGTATGCACAGTAAAAAAGGATGATTTTGTTTTTCAGACTATAAGAACAAATTATGAGAAAAGCGTTGGAAACAATTCTGTTATATCGTTGCCTTTTTTGAAATATAAAATTAAAAAAGGAACTCGTTTATTTACAACTGGAAAAACATTTAAGAAAAATGAGAATACATATATAGAGGTTTATGATGAAACAATTTACGGATTTATTGATGAAAATTATGTGGCTAAAAAAGACTCAAAACTGAAAAAGAAAGAGAAAACTACAAAAGTGGGAAGTACTTTCGAAAACATAATTTCTGACAATTTATAAAAAAGGGGAGAGATTATTGTTTTACAGTAAATTTAGAAACAATCTGCTGATCCGCCACAGAAATGATTCAACAATCATGTTATACTTGGAAATGTCAATTCCATAAAAGTTCCGTATTTTAGATTGAATAGAAAAAAAATATGTAAGGCTCTCAAAAAATAAAAGAAAAAAGGGAGCCGCAGCTCCCCGTTTCTCATCTTCGAAAACTCTCCCTTGGTCCAAGAT
>CAKSGI010000432.1 GCA_934454005.1 uncultured Eubacteriales bacterium
ATGCAGGGAATTTCATCGCAATCACTTTATCGATTTTCTCTCCATTTACCTCCGTAAGATCCACCATTCGTCCCATCGTCATGCAATTAACTAACGATTCCCACGGATACCACTTAAATGGAATTGTAACAATATCTACTTGATGGCCCCTCTTTTTTAATTCATCTGCCAACATCTCTGCATGAATCTCTGCCCCACCTCTGATAAATGGCACCTGCACCATTGCTATTGCTATTCTCATAACGCCACCTCCAATATTTTTTCAATCTCACGAACAAACTTCTCCCTTATTTTTTTATATGTAAATCTATTCTCATAATTTTCTTTACCATAATATGCAAGCATCTCTTTTGCAGATTTATTATTTTTTATTTCTTTTAAAGCCGCTGCAAATTCTAATGGATTACCCGAAAGCAATAATTGATTGTTCCCTATTGTCTCTGGTACCGCACATGCTCGCAATGCAATGACAGGAATCCCAAAACTCTGTGCCTCAACAACCGGAACACAAAAACCTTCATGTTCACTACAACAAACCATGACATCGCTTCCCAAATAATATGACATCAGAGTACTATCCGTTATCTCTCCCACAAACTCGACCAATGCAGAGATTCCATAAGCTTGTATTCTCTCTTTTATTAAATTGTTGTATCCAGGTATCCCCTCATCAAACTTTCCTATTATTTTTAATTTTATATTAGTATCATAATAAGCACAATATGCCCGCACAATATCTAACAACAATAAATGTCCTTTGTTTGGTGCAACCCTTCCGACAAATAGTACATTTAATTCTGTTGACTCCACAAGCTTTTTCAATATAGCTTCGTCAGGTATGTTTTTGTTCCAATTTTCTATTTTATTAAATGGCGGGCAAACTCCTATTTTAGAGGTCTCAACACACGGCAAATCTTTTGCATTATACCACGAATCACACAACCAATATGCATCCTTCAACTCCATTTGCATCTTCTTGGTTTGTTCTCTTCCCAATTTACACTGCTCATATGCAAATTGATTATACGGCTTAAAAAAATCTTCCGGTGTAATGTTATGATAACGAACAATAACTCTGGCTTTTGCTCTGCAAATTTTTTGATATCCCATATCCCATCTTACACTATGATGATAAATTGCAACCGTTTCTCTCGCTTGTAATAACTCGTCTAATTCTCGTTCTTCGATATATTGCACTTCGTTATTTATGCAATTATTTGCAAACACCACACAATCGTGCTTTTCATTCAATATTTTATACATCAGCTCGATATCATTTCCAATCGCATCATGGCTTGTCACAGTTTCATGCATAATTACAAATTTAACTTTATTCATCTACTTAAGCACCTTCTTCCTTATGGTGTTCAACTTTCGAAATAATGGAATCTTCTTTAATCGTAACTTTAATTTCTTAACGATATATGCTTTCTGTAATCCTGTTATATGAATTTTATAAGTTTGAGCTTCCTCAGATTTTGCCAGTGAATGCAGTATGATTTCCTTATATGTATGCCCACTCTGCAGTGCCTCAAGATTTGCTTTCAATCCCTCTTCATCTGCATCACGTCCAAGTACCCATCTATATGCTAAACGAATGAATCTTTCACCATCATACTGTAACAGATTTGGTGCCTTTATCTTTTTCTTGTCACAGTCAACCACTATAAAATCTTTATACGCTGCCTCTTCTGACAAACCAACCTCATAAACAACTTGATACTTTGACAGTTCCTTGTGTTCAAGTTTTTCCACATAATAATTCAGCCCCGATATATCCGGTTTTCTTCTAAGTATCCCCTGATATACAGCATCTACAAAGTCCACCCCATCCAATTGTTCCAATTTCTTAAACGAAATGTTTTGAATTCCATTCTGTTCATAAAACGGGACATAAAATCCTTGCATTGGCAACTGCGCCAATCGCTTTGATTCATCTATAATTTTACTGTATAAGTTACAAAACTCCCAAAAGCCGTCACATAAAAAATCAAGATTTTTTTTCTCATATACTGTGTCTTGAATTAATGCAATTTCATTGTCTAAATTCATCTTTATTCTCCTCGTGTAGCAACCATTCAATTTATCCTAAATATCTGTCACAAAATACTTTTGAGACAAATCTTCCCAACCCTCAATGTTAATCATTATTTTATATCTGCCAGTTTTTTTCCCTACTACAC
>CAKSGI010000433.1 GCA_934454005.1 uncultured Eubacteriales bacterium
ACGTATAATAAAAAGTGGTCTAAATATGAGATATTGGCATTTAGTGTATTGCTGCTTTTGACAGTTATTGTGGTAGCAGGATGTGTATGTAGAAAAAAGATTAATATAATACAGGCAATGGCTATTGTGACGATGGTAATATTTCTTGGAATTGTGTTTGGCTCTACGGTATTTACCAGAACAAGTACTATTCGCCAGTATGAATTGATACCATTCTGGTCATGGAAGGCAATTTTTAAATACAAAGACTGGGAATTGCTAAAAGAAAATTTATTGAATTGTATATTGCTGCTTCCGGCCGGAGCATTATTACCGATAATTGCAAACCATAAAGTGAAATGGTATCGGATATTATTGTTTGGAGTTCTGGTATCAGCAGTAATAGAAACCAGTCAGTTGGTATTTATGCGTGGATTATTCGAATGGGATGATATGATTCATAATGGGCTTGGTTGTATGATCGGAAGCATGATAATCAATTTGTTTATGAAAAATAAAATTAGGGATTGACGAACGTATGTTCTGATAGTATAATCATAAATGTCAGAAGGAAACAGGAGGTCAGCACTGATCCTTTGGATAGAATCTATATGGTAAGCAACAGTCAAGCACTGTTTCGGGATGGCTTATCAGAAACTCATCAGCGGTTTTCTTTCCCTTATCCGTTTGAGTGATATTATATTGCTTGGAGGACTGGAGATGAGATCAGATTTGAAAAAGATTGGCGAACAAAAGAGTACATATTTAGTGGGACAGACAGAGAGAGCATTATACTTGCTGGATGTAATCAGTACGATTACAGACCGGGGAAATAATGCAGAAGTGAGACGCAAGAAAGACGGAACTTTAACTGTATATGAAGTAAAAAAGAATATTGTGACCGTTTGATAAATTGGTATTAAGCGAAGGACTAATAGGAGTCAGAAACATTTACACAGAGAAGTGAATGTTCCTGGCTCCTTTTTTGTTATTCTATTTCTGAAGGAGTCGCTGGTGTAGTTGGTGTTGCAAGGCAACCCTTTAAAATACATGACAGTTCCCGGTCATCTTCGTTTAAGATATGGAAGGTCTTTTCCAAATTTGATTCATTACATAATTTGGCAAGTTCCTTTACTGAGGTAGAAAGAGGAATGTCTTCCTTTAATGTATTTTTTGGCAGTGCATAGTACTCAGTAGCAATATTTAAGTAATTTTCAAGATTTCGTCGAAAGTCTGGATCAAAATTATCGTGCAGAAGAAGCTCTTTTAAAGTTTCCTTTTTTATCCAGATATGTTTTTCTTGGATTCGAAGAAGCCCCTCGATGAGTGTACGAGTATTGGAATCAATTTCTGGATATTGCTGCATATTACACAGACAGAATCGGTGTATCGCAGGATGGCGGTAACGACCAGATGAGGCAGTTGCAGCACAGCCGATAACGCAGGCAAGTTCTTTGTTATTGAGATTGCCATGGTTAAAAACCATGAACCACATATCTCCGTATTTGCTGCAAACAAGTCGGCAGAACATTTGGCTGTTAGATGAATAAACTAAAGTTCCCTCATAGTGTTTAGAAAATGGGGTACCTTCATTTGTAAAATCGCCAGAATCAATGTCAAGTATAGCGGAGCATTCATGCATAGAATTGAAATCTCCCAGACGAAGTGTTCCATGAACCAGGGTTTGACCTGAATGATCTTCTGGATAAGCAGAGGTTGGAAGAAAGAATACATGATAATTTCCGGTGTAACCATTATATGCAGGATGCTCGATGTCGAAGATGAAACGATGCTGTCCATTTTCAGCTGATGTTTTTGCGATTTCAATAGAATGAAATACAGCATTAAGGTTTAAGTCTAATCCATCACAGACCTTTAACAAAGTGGATAAAGTTGTAGAGGAAGGGGTTTTAAACATGTTGTCGATAGTTCTTGGAGACATTTTCCCGGTTTTCTTGACGCAAATATCAGCCAGATCACGAGAGGTTAAAGATTTTTCCTTCATAACATTCTCAATGTAATTGACGATTTTGCGGAGAATTTCTTGGTTGTTCATAAGGCAGGACTCCTTTCTGAAAAAGCAACATTTACTGGTTAAATATATGATACCATATGTGTTCGGAAAAGAAAATAATAAAATTGCAAAATACTGCACAAAAAAATAATATTAAGGAAATGATATACGCTGTTAAAAAATAGACGT
>CAKSGI010000434.1 GCA_934454005.1 uncultured Eubacteriales bacterium
CACTAGTATTCAACAAAATAGCTTTAACAAGTTCACAAGACGATTTTATGCTATCCCCATATACTATATAATCAACAAAATCAAAATTATCAAAAATATAATCATAGAATATAGTACTTTGATGACCGCCATATATAATCTTTATTTCTCTATTCTTTTTTTTGACCATTTCAGAAATAATTAGTGTTGTACTGAAATTAACAAATTTGGTCGAAGTAAAAATAACTGCTCTTGGATTTTTTTCAAGAATCATATTTGCTACATTCTCATAAAAAAATCCATCAATATTCAATATATATTTTTTTATCAAAAGTGGAAAATCGAGAATCTCTATTTTATCAATATATCCTATAAGTCGATTAACAATTTTAGAAATTGCAAAAGGAGCTAATATTCTTTCACAATTTCTATCTAAGTATGGTGTTTCTACAAAAACTATTTTTTTCATCGATTCTTCTTTTAAAATATAATTTTCTTTGCCCAATCAATAATTTCCTCTTCTCTTGAAACTAATGACTTATAAAAGAGTATTACTTTTTCCCAATCTTCGGTTTTTTTTAGGAAAATATTCTTTAAAAACATCATATATAAAACTTTATATTCATCTTGAAGCTTTTTATATTCATCTGCCAAAAAACGATACTCTATTTTATTCATTTCAATATATAATTGATTAAATCTTTCACTCATTAATTTTTTATGCTCTTGTAAAACATAAACCACTCGAATTTCCGGCTTTTCGCCTGATACGATTTCATTCAAATACTTTTCAACATCGTAATGTACTTCAAATCCATAGCTCACATTACTAAATGGTTCTAAGATATTCCTTCTATATATAGAAAAAACATAATCACGATACATACTAAGTATTTGTTTTTCATCAAGAATATCCCCATCCCACCATTGTCTTTGTTTGATAACATAAATATTTGAAAAATAATCTGAATAGTCGTCCATGTTTCCTATTTTCAAAGCTTCAGTCATTTCATTCCCAGGCACTTCAAATGGCTTATATTTTCCATTTGATAAATTGTCGCAACAATGAAAAATATCTTTTTCTGCATCATATCCATAAATAAACAATTCGTGTAAATCATGTTCTACTTTGAATTGTCGATATTCACTAATATAATAACGATCACAAAATAAAAATACATTATTGCCTTGTTCTATACTATCACCAACCATTCGAATTACATCGAACTTTTCCCACGCCAATGTTTCTCTATTTATTACTTCCGTCATTAGATATGGGCTTGAAAACAATAAACTTCTATATTGTTCATAGAACAACACATTATCATTTTTTAAAAATCTCAAACCAATAAAATTGTTTATTATCCACTTCCTGTAATATTCATCATCTGGAATTAATGATGTAATCATTCCATATATTGGGTACGAATCTATTTTGGGTTGGTAAATTGTATTTTTCATTCTTTTTCCTTTAATATCAATTTATTATTTGATACATACTAATCTCTTTCAATTCTTTATATGATTTTATATGCAAAATGTATATTTATCCAATCATATATTGCTTTTATCTGTGCATTCAGTGCTCAAATAATACTTGTATAAACATTTATGAAACAAAATGTCTTATGTTATTGTGGATAAAAGCAAAAATGTGTACATAGTGTTCAAACTAGAATTACTACTAATAATTTCGTATATTAATCTCCATTCCGCTAAACAGTGGCACAAATAGTGATGAAAGTATTTCACCACTCATTGAATAAAAACAGTATGCAAGAAGCTATACTACAAAACACGGTGGAGGAGGAGTAAAAACTTTCTCTGTTTTAGGCAACAACATATTAATCAGTGTAAGTTCTGCCTTTTCAAGCACAAATAAGTGGTATCACAAATCCGTACACTAAGAATTGTTAAAGCTCTTTGTTATTGTGTGGCAATTCAGTCAATAGCTTCTTATCTTTTACGAAAGGAGCTACACTATAAAAGTTACTTAAGCACGCATTCTTCGCTCTCTGATTCGTCAGAATACGTATGGTATTATTGCCATCCTACAATACGGAATAGTAGTGGCCGTCATACTCGATATGGTAATTGTTTGGAACTTTTAAGACCGCTTTATAGTCGCAAGCCGTGTAACATCCGCCTGGCAGTGGTTTCATACATGGTTTGTCGTACTTTTCGAAAGCATCCAGTCTTGA
>CAKSGI010000435.1 GCA_934454005.1 uncultured Eubacteriales bacterium
GGATAAGGACTTACGGTTATTTCATCATTTGAGAAACGGAATTATGGGAAGCACCATGAATCTGCCGGGACGTGGCGGAAGAAAGATTTCTGTCGCTGCCTATAAGCTGTCACAGAAAATTGTAGGATTTAATTAAGAAACAGAAGAATTTGCAAAGAAAAACAGCCGGGTTTTGGAAGAATCCGGCTGTTTTTGCTCTATAGGGAATGCTGTGCTCCTATAGAGCAAAAAGTCCTACCGGACAGGATGCGCAGCTCGCGGAGAAGAAGTTTATGCTTCGCATACCGCTCGCACACTTTATTTTACCCAAATGGGATAATGAATAAACGTTTCGCTGTCCAATTGATTTAGGGAAATTTTTGTTGTATATTTATTTTAACAAGTATTGATATATATTATGATAGAAAGCCTTGGAGGTGAAATCATGGAACAAACTTTTTTTACTGGTGTTAACATAGAGAAGGTGCGTCATTTAGAGAAAATTTCAATACCCTTAGATAAGGAAAAAAGAAAACACTTGATACTGACAGGCAAGAACGGAAGTGGAAAAACAAGTGTACTAGAAGCGATGGTAAAATATCTTGAGTATGCTGTTTCTCCAAATGGATATTCATTGGAAGATATAAACAGAAATTATGATTATTGGGCAAGGGAAATAGAAAAATTAGCTGCTTTAGAAGATTCAGAACAAAAAAGAAAACAAGTTTATGATTATAAAAACAGATTAGAATTTTGGAAAAAAGCTTTACAAGAAGCAAATGCAGGTGTTTTTTTGGAAAGCACATCTGACACTGTTTTAAAAGAAAAATATGAACAGGGAAATTTTGTTTTTGCATATTATAAAGCGGAAAGAGAATTTAAGGTAGAGGAATATAGTAATATTGAAAAAATAGAATTTCAAAAGAAGTATGGTGTTACTGAAACACCAGGTGCAAAACTTACCAAATATCTTGTCGATTTAAAGGCCACACAAGCATTTACAAAAGATAAAGCAAAGAGTGAAAAAATTAATAATTGGTTTATTATATTTGAAAATATTTTAAAGACTATTTTTGAGGATGAAAAGCTTACATTAAAATTTAATGATGAAACATTTCAGTTTTCTATTTGTCAATCAGGGAGGGAACCATTTGACTTTAATACGATGTCAAGCGGTTATGCGGCGGTATTTGATATCATTAATGATTTGATTATAAGAATGGAAGCACAGTCGGGATTGCGAACAGAATTTGATATGGAAGGGCTTGTTATGGTGGATGAAATTGAAACTCATTTACACTTGGAATTACAAAAAAGGATACTTCCAATTCTGACGAAATTGTTTCCTAATATACAATTTGTTGTTACAACACATTCACCATTTATTTTAAGCTCTTTAGATAATGCTGTTATTTATGATCTTGAAAATAAAACACTTGTCGAAAATGGTTTGAAAAATTTACCATATGAAGGAATTGTGGAAGGATATTTTAAGGCAGACAAGCTGTCGGAAGAATTAAGGGAAAAATATGAAAGGTATAAAGTTCTGGTTTCCAAAGATGAGTTATCAGACGAAGAATATGAAGAAATAGATAAACTGGAATATTATTTGGATGAAATACCGGATTATCTTGCAAAAGAATTAACGGCTGAATATAGCCGTTTGAAATTAGAATTTTCAAATAGGGGGTAGGGACGGTGATTAAAATAGAGAGAAATCCGATTCCTCCCTCATCACTTATAGTTGAATCACAAAAGCCCAATGGGGTTTATAACAAGCCGGATGTAATACAGAGATTAAAAGAAGATTCAAATGATAAGTGTTATATTTGTGAATTGGGAGGGTTATCAGATCCGGAAGTGGAACATTTAAGACCTCATCATGGACGTAAAATACCAGAGAGAGTTTTTGATTGGAACAATTTATTTTATGCGTGTCCACATTGTAATAATCTGAAAAAGGAAGCAAAATATGATGACAAAATTATAGATTGCTGTGTTGAAAATCCAGAGGATATGATAGAACAATGTTATGAAAATGGACATGTTAGTGTACTTAATATAGTGGATGAGGAAAGTGCCATTATGACGGCAGAGCTTATACAGGAATGTTTTGAAAAAAGCAATACAGGGATTCGGGAGGCTGCATGTCAATATAGAATCAACCGTTTGGCAGATGAGATGAATGTCTTATATAAAAC
>CAKSGI010000436.1 GCA_934454005.1 uncultured Eubacteriales bacterium
CAGCGAGACCATGACCTCAATGCGATTATCACCGAAGAAAAATTGAAGCCAAGAGATACACGGAAGTTTATGGAGAATGCGTTCCGTGACGGAGAAATAAAAACAGCCGGAACGGACATAGACAAACTGATGCCGCCGATTTCACGCTTTGGCGGTGGAGGCAGAGCCAAGAAGAAACAGGGGGTCATAGACAAGCTGAAGACCTTCTTTGAAAAGTATTTCGGTATTGGCGGTTCATCTGTCTTTAATGAGCCGGAGCAAGAGGCTGTGATATATGACTTGCATACTGGAGTGCAGGAACTGGTAGCGGATTCAGGAAATTCTTATGGGAAAAGGGTTGACTTACCAGAAGAAAATGTTGAGGAGGGAGATTATGATTGATTCGCTGGATACTGTTATTTATTCTGCGTATTTCTTAGTGCCTGGATATGTGATAAGAGGGATTGTTGGGAAGTTTTTGCCAGATAGAGAGCATAACGATTTTGAGAAAGTGGTAATGTATTTAGAATATAGTATTTTAGAAATTGCTCTGTGGTACTGGTTATTTGAAGCGATCTATTGTAAGTTTGGGAATCATATGAGTAAATATTGGGGGATTCTAATATCTGCAGTATTGATTACCAGTTTGATAACTGGAATTGCGATTGGCTTAATAAAGAAACATCAAGTATTTCGGAAGGCTTTAGCTTTTGGGGGGATTAATGTTCAACATTCGGTGCCGACAGCATGGGATTATAAGTTTTCAACAACAGATACTCCAAAATGGATGTGTATATGTCTAGATGATAATACTATTCTGAGGGGAAGATATGGAATGAAATCTTTAGCATCGTCAGATAGAAATAATCAAGATATTTATTTGGAAGAGGTATTTATGATAGATGAAACAGATGCTTGGGTTAGAGAAGACCGTACAGACGGGATATGGATTTCTTCCAAAAGTATTAAATGGATTAATTTTTATAAAGATGAGGAGGAGCAAGAAAATGAACCAAAATAAGAAAGAAGTCAGTAGATATGGATATCAGCCTAATTCCGAGAAAAGAGGATATCAACCGACGACAAGACCTCAGGGGAATGCAGGGAATAATGCCAAAGGGAATTCTAAGCCACCTAAAGGAGGAAATGTAGCGCAAAAAAAATAAGCAAATTATATGAACAGATTCTGCAAGAAGATAAAATTAGATTTTCTATATAATATAAGTGTTCGATATGAATACGTCGGGTGATTAGAAAAGTTATTAATGAAATAAAACCTTTTATGAAATTGTGGCAGATGATTATGACGTGAGAGATACAAAATTAAACAAATGGGAGATGTTGAAAAATGCAAGCGATATATGTAGCGATACAGGCAATTATTACGGGTCTTTTTTCGTTGTTACTATTAGACAAGCGTCTTGGGCGCCGTTCTTTAATGAAGGAGCGGAAGCAGGAAAAGGAGGTATTAAGGGGAATTATAAAAAATTTATTTATGTTAGAAGGAGCAGAACTTCAACAGGCGCTTAATGAAATTAAAACTTGGTTGGAGCCTGATGGAATGAATGGATTCAGTTGTAGATTTCAAAAAGATGCGCATATATGGACAGTGATTAGCGAAATTGAACAGTGCAAAAATACGAAGGAAATTTTGAAAATTCGGAAAAAGCAATTGGAAGAGTATTTATTGTTGCTTTCGGGCCGTAATAGTAACCTTGAAAATACAAAGGCTATTTCTGTTTCGCGTACAATTATAGCTGGTCTTACACTGGTGGCGATTATTGTGATATATAGTTATATTATATATAAATATTTGTTGGATTCACCGTATATTCCACATTTAACAGCAACAATGTTTATAGTATATTTAATTCTGGCCATAATTTTTATGGCTTGCATTATAAGTTGTTTTTTTGATCAAATGAGAGATGGTATATTAAATATTTATAATTTATACGTCCCAAAGGGTGGAGGGCCTAAAAGTTGCGGGGTATGTCTAACGATTATTAGTGTAGGGTTAATAGTATATATTGGTATGTTTTTTTTTATACTAAATAAAAGTTTTACGGTACTAGGCATTCAAAATAGTCTGGAACAGGACGTTGTAAAAGGCCTGATGTTCATATTGAACCTGATATTTTGTTTGTATGTGTATGATGTACAGAGTGAAAAGGTAGTCATCGATTATAACT
>CAKSGI010000437.1 GCA_934454005.1 uncultured Eubacteriales bacterium
ACCCCAGCATTCAGCTTGATCTGTAGTCTTACCAGCAGAATGAATATTTAACTTACCATTATGAGAAGCCATACCAATACTCATGTTTTTTAATGCTCCTCCAAAGCCACCCATTTGATGTCCTTTAAAATGCGATAACATCAAAATGGAATTATAATCTTTTAGATGTTTTCCAACAATGTTCTTTTTTAAATGCTTAGTACCATATATAGGAAGTTCAAACTCACCATATTCATCCATAATATCACATGGAGCAACATCCATAAAACCATGATCCTTTATTGCTTGCCAATGATCTTTCGGATCTTGTCTTTTACCTCCATAAGCAGTACAACATTCTATTATTGTACCGTTAATTTTAGAAACTAAAGGTTTTATCAAATATAGATTTAAAAAATTATGGCCTCCAGGTTCACCTGTAGATATTTTTACCCCTACCTTATCATTTAATTTAATATTCAATTTTTCATATATTCTTAATAAAGAAGCAGGACTTATATCGCTAGTAAAATATACATTTGATTTTTCCATATTTCCTCCTTAATTTCTCTAACTATATTATATCAAATAGAATCAACAAATAAAAAGCATTCTTCATCATGTGAATAAATTATCCCTACCGCTTGTAAAAAAGAGTAAATAATAGTAGTACCAACAAACCTCATTCCTCTTTTAATCAAATCTTTTGATATTTTATCTGATAACTCAGAACTAGTTTTATTAATCTCGTGAAATATTTTATTATTCGTGTACTGTATTAAATAATTATTAAAACTACCATACTCTAATTGGATTTTTCTAAAAATTTTAGCATTACTAATACTTGCTCTAATTTTTAATTTATTCCTAATAATTTTAGAATTGTTAACTAATTCATCTATTTTTTGATCATCATAATTACAAACTTTATCTAGTTCAAAATTATCATATGCAATCCTGAAGTCATCTCTTTTGTTTAGTACGCACTCCCAAGAGAGTCCTGCTTGGAAAGATTCTAATATAAGCATTTCAAAAAGATAACTGTCATCACTATTTAAAACGCCCCATTCTTCATCATGATATCTAATATATTTATCATTATTTAAATTACACCATTTACATCTTTTCATAATTTTGTACCCTTTTTAGGAATAATAAATTGATCAATATTATTATGTTCCAAATTCAATAAAAATATTTTATTCTTTATTCCACCACCATATCCAACTAAATTATTATTAGCCCCAACAACTCTATGACACGGTATTATAATACATGCTTGATTCCATCTAACAGCTTGTAGGGGCATCCTAGCTATTCCCTCGTCTTCAGCAATTTGTTTAGCAACATCCCCATAATTAATCATGTGTCCATAAGGTGTTTTTTTATTATATTTATAACTTTTTTCTAAATTTAGAAATATTATTTATCTTATATTTAGGAGTAAAAGCAGGTTACTCACCAGAAAAATAGATATCCAAACACCTTTTAGTTTTTATAAATATAGGAAGTTATTCTTCTAAAGTATTTCCTAAGCGTTTCTTATCATCATATGTATTGTCAAATAATAATCCAGTCAAATATTCACCATCACTTAAATCATTATCTATAGACGCATCCTTTCGATCTAATATAGATGCATAAATAACAATAAAATATGTATCATCCATCTGCTCATACTCACCTTCAATACTTATTAATAAATCAAATAAAAAATCATTTTCCATGCAATAATTATATAAATTTTTATTTCTATTTCTTGTACCCATTAAAGTTTCATCATTGATTGGTTTAGAACTTACTGAAGAATTAGCATCAACAGTAATAATAGAAACATCATCAAATCACAGTTCAGTCATTGCAATTAAAATCAACCTTTGCTTAGAAACATTTTTAGAACCTAAAACTGTTTTCATATTTTCACCATTCAAATTTTTTATTTTTAAAATATATTTTATTTATCTGTTGTAGAATTGCATTTTTTTCGGTATTTGTTAATATTCTAAATATTATTTCTAATTTATCTATTTTAATTTTCGAGCTTAATTTAAGGTCTACTAAAATATTAACCGCCTCAAACCCAAATTAATTGTTTTTTATACCCCATTTACTTGGATAAAAATATTTTATTTTGTCTTTTTTGGCAACATATTTTTTCTTTATTTTTGTTCTATTAGATTTTAAATTTGG
>CAKSGI010000438.1 GCA_934454005.1 uncultured Eubacteriales bacterium
GGTTAATACATTAGCTGATTTGTTTGCTAAATCTCAAGCTAAAGAGATGGAAGAAAAAGAGCAAGCTAACATGCAAAATGAATTCGATACTGATTCAGAGGTGGTTAATACATTAACTGATTTGTTTGCTAGATCTCAAGCTAAAGAAATGGAAGAAAAAGAGCAAGCTAACATGCAAAATGAATTCAATACTGATTCAGAGGTGGTTAATATATTAGCTGATTTGTTTGTTGGATCTCAAGTTAAAGAGATAGGAGAAAAAGAGTAAGCTAAAGTGCGAAGTTATTTCTATGGGAATGTGATGGTTAATTCAATAAATGCTTTGTTTAATAAAGTTGAAGAAAAAGAGATGCGAATAAAGGAAGAAATGAAAGAATTGGATGAGACTATAAATCCTATAGAAAAAAACTGTGCTAAAATAGGTAATTTTTTTGTTAAATCCGCTGAAGAGAACTATCGTTTGCGTGGATACGATGATGGACTTGTGCTAATAAATTTGAAAAAATATATATGCACGTTAAATATGTGAAGAAAATAGGACTAGTACAGAAGATCTAGAAAAAATTTTATTCATATGAAGAGTCAAATTAGGTTAGGTATATATGATACTTTTGATCCATTTCGTGAGAATGTAAATGTGTAAAGAAGAAATAAATAAAGTATTTTGAAGGACTTCAAAGAATTGAGTCTGGATGTTACAATTAAGACTAAAATATTTAAGTAAAGTTGTATACAGATACAGTCGATGAATAGTACTTATTTTGCAAAATGTGTTCATATTGTTTGAAATAGAAGTTAAAAATTAATATAACACCTCTAAAGTAGTCAGGTAAAATATAACTATCTGTTATTTTGGAGGTGCTTTTTTATATCCAAAACACCACATTAGCCATAAAAATTCACAAGAATATATTAATAAATACCATTTTTATAAAATGTTATTGTTGATTTTTATAAAAAATCACGCCTAAGCTTGTTGATTTACACTATTGAATCGCAGAAGATATCATGATATACTATTATTACAGAAAAGAGATAAAGCGTTAAAATTAAAAGACAGAAAAATAATTTGTTTTTGTAATGGAGGTGAGAAAATAAAATGTAATGGTTGTTTTTGCTAAAATTAGGTCTGTTAGAAAGAAAATGTTTTGTGTAGGAATGTAAACCGCAGTAAGTAATAAAAATTATTAAATGTGGGGGTAAAATAATGAAAAACGTAAAAAAAGTAATAGCAGGAGTACTTTTAACAGCAACCGTATTAGGAACAGGAACTCAATTATCTGTTGGTGCAGCAAGGTATAGTTTAGAAGGATCATCTAGTGAAGTGAATTTCAATAAAAGGCCATCTAGAGGGCAAGGTGAATTCGATACTGATTCAGAAATGGATAATTCATTAGCTGATTTCTTTGCTAAAATTAAAGCCCAAAAGATAGAAAATTTAGACGATACTTATGACGAGGCACTAAATTTGTATGATATCGATTCTTATAAAAATGGTTATGTTACTATTGATGAATGTGAAGAAAAATGGAATGAGGTTTCAATTTGTTGTGGCGAAGCAATAGAATATTATAATGAGTTAGAAAAAAGAAACGAAGCTGAAAAATATAGTTTAGTGGAACAATTAGCAAATGCAAATATTGCTTGGCTGGAAGTAGAAAAAGAACCTGCAGTAGGAAACTGGACTAGTGTGGCATTGAAATTTGAGGCAGTTATAGAAGCTATAAAAGATTCTAATAAAGATATTAGTGCAAACATTGAATATATTCAGGCAAAGGCTGATACAGCAAGGGCATATGCCGCTTTTGTAGAATTAAATAAGACTACGAATTATAATACAGTAGGTAATCTTCTTACTAAAGCTGCTGAAGAGAATTATAGTGTGTGTGGAAGATGTGACAAACTTGCTGAAGAATGTGTTGGTAAATTTGAAGAAATATATAACGAAGTAGCAAATATGGAGCAAGAAGGACAAAATAGTAGATTATTAGCAGAGTTTACTTTGATGAAAAATCAAATTAGGTTAATCCAGACAGATGAATTGTGCAGATACGCTGGAATGCGCAAATTAGAAGAGAAAGTTAATATGTTAAACGAAGCTGGAAGAACTTATGGTGAGTTATATAACTATTTTGATGAAATTGGAAGAGAAGAAGAGATATATAAG
>CAKSGI010000439.1 GCA_934454005.1 uncultured Eubacteriales bacterium
ATGCTAATTAGTTTGTATTTTATTTTGAAATGATGAATATTATAGTTTTCATCAATAAGGTTATTATTTTTTATGGATCAAATCAGATTGCAAAATTATCGTTGTTTTGAAGATAGTGGAGCTATATCTTTGAAACCAATTACGTTTTTACTTGGTGCAAATAGTACAGGTAAAAGTTCTTTCTTGAAATTCTTTCCTCTTTTAAAACAAAGTCTGAGTATAAAAAGAAAAGGCACATTTTTGTGGTACTCTACAGACGTTGACTTCAAAGATTTTAAAAATACAGTTAAGGATGAAAAAGGAAGTATTGGTATTGAGTTTTCTTTCTATTTAGATAATCGTAGATTCAATAGATTTTATTGGGAGGAAGATGAAACCATTCGAGGTAAAAAAGTATTAATGGATGTTGAAATTAAGATTTCGGGTAAAGGTCAAAAAGGAAATTTTGATTATCTATCTGAAGTAATATTGTCTTTCTTAGGTCAGAAAATTTGTATAAATGTTGATGAAGACAATACAACCTTTATAAATATTAATGGACGTGATGTTGGACAAGATTTTAAGACGTACGATATTAATAATGCTATGCAATTGATAGGTCGAATCGTAGAGAAACATGATGATCACTTTTTCTTAGGAGGTCCAAGTCGTGCTTATGATTATTTTTTAGATATAATAAGAAGGAATAAAAAGGAAGAAGATAGACGCCTATTTATGATAGAGCATTCTTTTTGTCTAATGGATAAGGATTCTACATATGAAAAGTTATTGAAGACTGGTCTAAAAGATGATGATGTAGATTTGATGAATGATATGTATCTTCTGTTGAACGTTAATCATATAATAGAAGAGGTAAATAATTATTTATATGATTATAGTTGTAATGTTTCTTATGTTCAACCACTTCGTGTTGTAGCAGAAAGATATTATCGTTATCAAAACTATGCAATAGACGAAATTGAGTCTGATGGTAAGAATATGGCGATGTATTTTGCTAATCTTAAAGATAGCGAACTGATAAAGTTTCAAAATTGGACATCAAGATTGTTTGGCTTTGAAGTTTATGTTGTTCCACATGAAGGACATGTGGAACTCCAAATTGCCGAGGGAGATAAGCCGCAAAGAAATCTTGTCGACCTTGGTTTTGGATATACTCAGTTACTTCCAATTATTACGGTCATTTGGAATGCAATCAAGAAAAAAAATACTAAGGGATTTGCCAAAGGAAGAAACTCTAATGTTCCTATAACTATAGCTATAGAACAACCAGAGTTGCATTTGCATCCTAGACTACAAATGAAATTTGCTTCAATGTTAGTTCAGGTGATTAAAAATGAGCAATTGAATAATGTTAAATTTTTGATTGAAACTCACAGCGAAGCAATTATAGATAAAATTGGAGAGCTTGTTGAGGAAGATCCTCGTTTGAGAGATGATATCAATGTATTATTGTTCAATGCTATTCATGAGGGAATGGAAAAGTATGTTGAGTCTGTAGATTATGATCAAAATGGAGTTTTACAAAAATGGCCTATAGGCTTCTTTGAAGAGGAATTATGTTAATAGAAATAGACGATAGTATTGTCTCTGAGGCCGAAAATGGTAATACAGAAGCTGTAGATATTTTACGGGACTTAATCATTTCGTATTCTCACGGAATCCATTTCGTTTATGCAAACAGCCATTTGCTGAACAGAATCATAGCTTTGAAAAAGTTAGGTGATGTTGAAAAAATGATGTATATAAAGTTGAAAGGTAAACTTAAAATAATAGTAGGCATAAGAAATATAGTCGTTGTAAAATGTATTCTTACTTATAATGAAACATCAAGAGCGGAAGAAGGTTGTATTTATATTAATCCTGCAGATTTTAAAGAATTTTGTTTGTTTGAGAAGACAGTTCTTATAGGTGAGAATTTAAATGATTGTAAGGTTTTTAGACACATTTCTGATAAATATCTTTGCTGTCATAAATTATGGGGTGCTAATTGTATATTCTTTGAAATGAATGGTGGTGGAGCTACAACTGTTGATGTATATGAAAATCAAATAAATAATTGTACTAATTTTTGCCTCTGTATTATTGATAGCGATAAAAAGTTTCCTAGTGATGAGATTGGCGGAACGGCAGTTGAGGTAAAAAATAAACATACTGAAATTCAGC
>CAKSGI010000440.1 GCA_934454005.1 uncultured Eubacteriales bacterium
ATATGAGAAAATATATGTTTTTGGCTCAATTTTAAAGAAAGAACACTATGTAAATGACATTGATTTGCTTTTTGTTTACTTAGAAGAATTTGATAATATGGTTGAGTGTTCAAATGCATTAGCAGAATTAATAGAGCAGTATTTGCAGAAACCGGTTGATTTGACAGTGCTAAGTAAAACTGAATTGAAGGAAACCAGTTTTTTAAGACGACTAAACAACAATTACATAAGAATTATTTAGGATAGCAGAAGAGTTAAGAACCAAAGATTTTTATAAATACGAAAGGGGTTATTTTATGAAATATGTACGAAATTGGTTATATTTTGATTTTTGTATAATTATGGTATTGGGATTTGTGCTCTATTATGATTTTTTTTCTGCGTCATTGTTTTGGTGCAGAATTTTGTGGGCACTTTTGGTAGGGTTCATCGCAGCATTTTTGAGTAGTCTTGTAACATATAGATTAGAAAAAATGAAATCGCTAGAAAGTTTTGAAAATTGTTTTTTTGCATTATCTTATTATATGAATAGCATTAAATACGAATCATCTGTTGAGGAGTATTTAAGGTGGTACAGAATTAATTCTCGTTTAGTAAACACACTAGAACAAAGTTATCCGCAGATTGGTTATCTATGGGGATGTTTTGATATTTTTATGCGTAAAGAATATTTTAAAGGAATTGTTGAATATTGTTATTATTTTATGAAAGCTGTTGAGGAAGATTTTGAGCTATTGGAAAAGACAGGCAGTGAAAGTGATAGGAAAACTGTTGCAGATAAAATATTTTTAAAGGTGAAGGAGGGGGAAACGGGACAAGAGTATATTGGAAATAAATTGGGTCAGACATTGGTTACGCAAATGAAGATAGTAACAAAAATTTGTAGTGGAAAATATAGACGCATAGAATCTTTTCACGAATTATATGCTCCGATAGATGTAATGCAAAATTTGTCAAAAGAAGAAGAAAAGATTGTTCGCAAATGGAAAAAAAAATTTAATGAAACCTCTTATGAAATTAATGCGATTTCAGCAGATGAGGAAAGTTTGAGGTCTTTAAAACAGAAAAATTACATAAAAGAGTATCAAAAATGTAAGAAAGAAAAATATAAGATAACAGGAAATAAGATGTTACCCCTATATGTCGAAATAAAGAAAAAATAGCGTTATGTAGATGCGAGTAAACATCGAGATTTTGTATTTTCTTTGTTTTCGATTGTGATATGCTTTATTTCTTTGGTAGAATTTGTTGTGGCGGCTATAGAAGCAATTATACGTGATATAGAGATAAATATTGATTCTTTGGAAATAGTTAGTTTGGTTTTGACAAGTACATTACTATTTTTTGTGGATGTATTTTCTGAAAAAATATGGCTTTGGGCAGATAAAAAAGATCTAAGTAGAATAAATAAAGTTGATAAAACATGTGTAACAATATCAATTATATTATTTGTTGGAACAGATATTGTTTTAAAATTACTCAATAAAGCAATGTTACTTATAATGCTTTTGATAGTATTATGGTTTGTAGGATGTTGGATTTATGGTGCTTATAAGAGGTTTCAAAGCGAAAAAACAGGAGAGAAATAATATTGGCAAAATAGCTGTTGTAGCCATGCTTATTTATTGTAAAATAAAGTGAATGATGTTATACTTTAAACAATTCAAAATTATAAAACAAAGGCGAGGAGGAAAAATATAGTGGCGAAGAAAAGCAATGCAAATATAGGTTTTGAAAGTCAAATATGGGATGCAGCATGTGTTTTGTGGGGACATATTCCAGCTTCGGAATATCGAAAGGTTATAATAGGCTTGATTTTTTTGAGATATATTTCAGCGGCCTTTGATAAACGTCGTCAAGAACTTTTGGACGAAGGTGAAGGATTTGAAGATGATATAGATGCCTATACAATGGAAAATGTCTTTTTCGTTCCAGAAGAGGCAAGATGGAACACAATTGCAGATGCGGCACATACTCCAGAGATTGGTATAGTGTTGGACAATGCTATGAAAGCTATAGAGGCAGATAATAAAAAACTAAAAAATGTTCTTCCTAAAAATTATGCAAATCCGGATTTGGACAAGCAGGTGCTTGGTGATGTTGTAGATATTTTTACTAATAGTATTGATATGTCTAAAACGGGAATGGATGAGGATTTATT
>CAKSGI010000441.1 GCA_934454005.1 uncultured Eubacteriales bacterium
GAGTATTACATATCCATGGCTCATTAAATAATGTTAAAAATGATGAATGCCTAGGTGGAAACATTTTGCCATTTTTCAAATCTGCTGAAGAAGCTGAAATCTTCGCAAAGCCGATTATTGAAAGCGACATCTGGAATAGTGATATTATTCGCGCGGAAATTCAGTTTGGCGCGCCA
Organism: uncultured Eubacteriales bacterium; assembly: GCA_934454005.1. The sequence goes on from CAKSGI010000441.1 coordinate 177, forward strand.
TTAAGCAGGGAAGAAGAGACGCACAACATTATCGACAGTATACAGGATGAACTTATAAAAAAAGATTTTGTGACTATTATAGAAAAGACGACTAAAAAGCTATACAACAATATGGAAAAACTTCAGCATTTTTTAGATGGCAAGGAAATAGAAGAAGTTGTCATTTTGGGGCCGTCATTACTGGGAGCAGATGAGATATATTATTCACAATATTTTATTCCTAAATATAAAGATGTGAAATGGGTTGCATATTTCCATGATGATAAAGAAGAAAAGGAAATTTTCTTTAACAAGTATAAAATCATCCCGGAATATAAAAAATGGTAGTAAGTAATAAGCTGCATGGTGCAAAATTTACATTAACATGAATTGCAACCTTAGAACAGTCATTTCCATCCATTTGCTGTAAACACGCCAAAGAATGCGGAAAGTAAGATGCTGTTTTTTGCTTTAAGAATACTGCGGCTGTTGATTCTGCCATCGAGCAGAGTTGATTCTAAATTTTCCTCTTTACTAAAAGGAAAAGAAAATTATGATGTGGGCAGCACGTAGAGCTAAATTTAAAACAGGCAAAGTTTGATAACCCTGCCACCGAATAATCCACAGAAAGCGAGGTGCTTGTGTAATTTCTCATTGAATTCAATAAATCAGAATTGGCAATGGAACAGAGCCTCGAAAAGCTGGAAACGCTGAAAATCGTTGATGCAGCAGTACTTCGGATAAGGAGAAGAGAAATGAGTGGATCAACAGATTGGCAGGTCTTATATCACTATACCTCATTAAAAAGCTTTGAGCGGATCATAAAAAGTGGTTATATTTCTTTAAACGACATAATCAAGAGCAATGATCCGGCAGAAGGTTTCTTTGCATTTGATGCACTTAAAGAAGCATATAAATCGTTATATCATGACGATATGATCGATAAAGAAACCTACGACAAGCTACATAGGGCCTACTTTGATTTTTCGGGAAATGAGACTGCTTTTGGAAGATTCCAGCATACGATACTTTCTATTTCATTTTGTGAACCGGAGCTCCCTCTGGCATTGTGGCGTTGCTATGGTGATAACGGGAAAGGAATTGCCTTTTCAATTCCGAAAAATCGACTAATGGAATTAGGAGAAAAAGATAACTTTAGGTTTTCAAAAATCGAGTATTTGACGCAAGGTGAAATGGTCGATATGGCAAAAGAATTTTGGCTTGAAAATTATGAGAAATCAGAAGAGGAACTGTTTAAGCAGCTTGTGGATTTCTATATCAGAGGGTACTTTGTTAAGCGAAAAGAGAATGAATACGAAAGAGAGTGGCGATTGGTATATACTGGTATTAACTTGGAAGAGTATTGTCTGATATCACGCTCTGTACCTGATGAGGTTGATGTATTCATGCGAGAGGATGATATGGTGGTTTTCTATAAAATACCAATTCGGCCTGATCAGATAATTGAATACATTTGTATTGGACCGCAGTGCAAAATTACCCACAACGAGATGGAATTATTCTTATCAAAATACAAAGTGAAACACAATAGAGTGCAAAACGATGGTGTAGTTATGCGCTAAACATGGGTGTTGATATTCTATATCAATAGTGTTCTCACTATGGTTGCAAGAGGGTGGTACATCCAACAAGAACAAGGGGTGAACCAACATCCTGCAACTTTTTATTACGAATGTCGATCAATTCCTCCTGTTCATTTTGGACAATGCCCCAAATAATCGTCATACATCATTTTATTATCCTTCTTTTTAATCTGGTGCAATAACGTGGATGACTTTACAGGCGAATTTGATATCGGGGGGCGGGGTGGCATAATCTGTTTTCCGAGTTTTTATAGGAATAGATTGCAGATTCGGCTGTTGAAATGGTGCAATTTGTGATTTTATATGTAAAAATATCACTTTTTATCCATGCGGGTGTAGCACTTTTTCCATTTATATGCTATAATTATCCTATACGGGAAGGTCAATAGGAGGATGTATA
>CAKSGI010000442.1 GCA_934454005.1 uncultured Eubacteriales bacterium
CTATAAAAATTATGAGCCATGGCTGTTATCGGCAGCTATTGATGGAGCTAAAGGTGATGTTTATAAAAAACGATGGTTGCTTCTTTCAAAGCAAATTCAAGATACGGTCGAATTATCTGAAAAGGTAATAACTAAGTCGTTTGGTCATACAATTGATAATCATGGATTTGAATATTCTTCTTCTGGGATAGAAGCACTTCAAAAGATTAAAGATAAGTTATCTAACGGCGGTAAATTAGGCAAACTAGATCGTATGTTTAATAAGACAATAGATCTAGCGTTGAATGAAATAAGGATTGATGGAAAAGAAATCTCATCTGCTGAAGATGTTGAACTTATTATTTGTGTCCATGATTTAGAAGAACAAAGAAAGAAATGTGCAAATTATTGGGATGACCTTATTAAGAAAAATGGTGGTGTAGCTTTTTCTCAATTAGATAGTACAGAACCAGAACATGTAGCAATTCGATGGTCAAAATTATATGAAAAATACCTTGAATGGAGTGCGTCTGATTATATAAAATTACTGAATTTTTTGAAAGATATTGGAATTCATGAAAAGTCATTCTTTGGAATTACATCATTTGATTCGGAAAATGTACAACTTAAAAAACAATTACATGTGATAAATTATGTTATTCCTAAAATGCTTGATTGCATTAAAGAAAATATGGATGCAAATGAAGTAAATATTTCTTTAAATAATCAATTAGCTATTTTGCAGAAAGGCGATAGGGTTAAATCTGATATATGTATTTCTCTTTTTGATGTGACTAAAAATGGTGATGATGAAAAGTACATAAAACTATACGGTGATGCATCTGAATTGTTTGATAAATATAATATTTTACGTATAAGAAGAGAACTACTTGAAAAGTTGGATCCTGTTGCACATGAATGGGCTGATGCAATTCGAAATAGAGAAGGAATACATGGTGAGGCAATTGTACCATCTACAATAGAAAAAGCATGGATGGTGAAACAATATTCGGAAATTATTTCGGATATTTTAAAAGAACCATATGATAACTTACAAAAAACTAGTGCTAAACTTAGTAAACAATATAGAAAAGTTACAGCACAATATGCTGAAAATAGTGCTTGGTATCATTTGCTTAGAAGAACCGAAGCAGATACTGGTATGAGGCAGTCACTTGTGGGTTGGAAACAAACAGTAAAGAAAATTGGTAAAGGCACTGGTAAAAATGCTCCTATGTTAAAAGCAGAAGCTAAGAAAATGATGGCTGAATGCCAACGAGCGGTCCCTGCGTGGATTATGACTGTTAATAAGGCACTTGATTCACTAGATCCTAAGCAAAACCGATTTGACATCATTATTATAGATGAAGCCAGCCAGTCTGATTTATCTTCTATGGCTATTTTATATATGGCAGACAAAATTATTGTAGTTGGTGATGATAAACAAGTTAGCCCGATGGCTATAGGTGTACAAAATGATCAAATTAGAAATTTAACAAATGAATATTTGAAAAATACAATGCATATTTCTCATCTATTTGATGCAAAGACTTCTATTTATGATATAGCAGCGACTACATTTCAACCATTGATGTTAACAGAACATTTTAGATGCGTTCCTGAAATCATTAATTATAGTAATATGCTTTCGTATGACTGGAAAATTAAACCACTAAGAGAAGCGAGCTCTTCAAAATTGTTACCAGCAACAGTTAATTATAGAGTTAATGGATACAGTGAGCATAAGGTTAATAAAGCAGAAGTTGAAACTATAGTTGCTTTAATAAAATCATGTATTGAACAACCTGAATATAATCATAAAACTTTTGGTGTTATTACTCTTGTTGGAGAAGTGCAAGCAAAAATTATTCAAAATAGATTATTTGAAGAACTTGGTGCGAAAGAATTTCAAAATAGAAAAATACTATGTGGAAATTCTGCTAACTTTCAAGGAGATGAAAGAGATGTAATTTTCTTGAGCATGGTTGATTCTAATGCTGATGATGGTCCACTTCGAATGAAAAGTGATGGTACGGATGATGCAAATAAAAAACGCTATAATGTTGCAGTTTCTAGAGCAAGAGATCAAATTTGGTTAGTTAACTCTCTTGATTCAGCAAATGATTTAAAATCTTTACCAGCAGGTGTAATAATCGTTTACAACAAAAAAGGTAAAGA
>CAKSGI010000443.1 GCA_934454005.1 uncultured Eubacteriales bacterium
GGTATGTCCAATTGAGCTACACTTAAAATATCTATTGTTCTTGAATTTCATGTCAATATTACTTACAAAACTTGTAAGACCATTTTCCATAAGGAACTGTCTACACAGTCTATCTTCAGCAACAGTAAATGAGTCCATATCTAGATTATTCTCTGATAAATAATCAGAAATCTTCTCATCACCTATAAATCGGTCTAAAGTTCTTATATCACCTTTGCTAATGACAATTGCTATAGGAACGTTAAATACAGCTGTTGAGGATTGACCTGTTATCTGTCTTAATTTATTTAAAAATGAGTCTAACACCAAATCTACATCTAAAGTGCCAACACTTGCCTTGTCAATCTCACTAATACTATCATCAAGATAATTCCTTACAGTCGGAATTGATAAAGGATCAAGCATAAACACTATACCTTGGCAGTACGAATACTGAAGTTGCTCTTCGTTTTCTGTATTATCAACAAAGCTTTCTCCTGCCACATCATATATTTGAATAAGTCTATCAGGATGCATTTTATTATGATGAACCATAAAACTAAATGCCTTGGAACTTGCCTGCTTAAGATCCATTTCAGTCTTTGTCATTCTGGTTGTTCCACCCATATAGTCATTGCTAATATCAGTTCTATAGAAATTCTCAGTCTCCTCGTTATAATGCTTTATTTCAATACCGTTTCTAGGAGCTACTTTTTCAATAAATTCATAAGAAAAAGCAGTAATATACGCTGTTTTTCCAGAAGATCTTCCACCAATTACAGGAATACACAATGGTTTACTTCCAGTACCGCTTAATGAAACACCACACTTCGGACACTCTGCATCAAGCGCTCCTCTCTTAGTTAAAAAATGAGAAGGAATCTTTTTTCCACAATTACAGGTTCGGTGAAATACACCATATTTCCCAGGAGTTAATTTTGTATGCTTTTCTCCACATCCAGGACAAATATATGTAGGGATTAGATATTTACTCTTACAGTTTGGACATGCAACAAATATTCCTTTACTGACAAGATTAATTCTATCTAATAGCCAAATGGTCAAAATCAAAGCATATACAATAAAGAATGCCGCACCGAGAATTGCTGACACAGCACATGTAATTACACAAAAGAAAAACGTTCCAAATACAATAAGGGATACACAAGACATCAAATTGCCTGCTCCTGAAAAAGACATAATACCCTTTCCAGTTTCAACTTTTTCTGCTCTCCTTTTTATATCTTCCTGATTCAGTAACCAAAACTTTTTAATAAAGTCACCTAACTCCTTCCAACCCGGGCCAAAGAAATAGCTAACTTTTGCTGGTTGCTTTTCTTTCTTCATTGCACTTCACCTCTAAAATTTTTATGTAATATTCAAGACCGTCAAACATTTTGATTTATCATCCCAATAATATTGGAATCCGCATCCCCCAAGACCTCTTCTAATTCTTTCTTCCATAAAGCTATCCGCATTTTGGGGAAAAGATAACTTATCATCCATCTTTAGACGAATTACATCACTTCCAAGTTTGTGTTGTCTCTGGATAATGTCTGAAATCTGATCACTTGAATATGCTATAAGTTTATTATGCTTATAATATGACAATTTGCTTCCTGAGCACTTAGGTGCACTCTTTAATGCCCATTTATGATCTAAGGAAATCTCAGAATCGTCGAGTCCAAAATATTGATAAGAGTAAATTTTTCTATCAACGTAACCACACAAGTCCCAGGTTATATCACAATGATACAGCTCATTTTCATATTCCACGATGTTCCATGCATGGTTCGGTGCTAAAGAAAATGCACCTCCTGCCTTTCCGCTTGCAACCATACTCCGTATGTTAAAATATGAAAGGACCAAAGAATATGCTTTTGCAATACCTTCACACACAGCTAAGTTTTGTACTAACGCACCATAAGCACTATGCGCATTTGGATTATTACCTTTTAGGGCATTTGCATCATTGTAGTCATACCTAATATTTCTCTGGAAGTACTCTGATATCCCCATCAAAATATCTCTATCATTCCGTGCATTCTTATCAACTTCCCATACTACTTCTTCAGTCTTTTTCTTAAGTTCATCCTCCATCGCCGTTCCTTGGCGACGATTTATAGAACCCATTATGGAAGCCCTTTGAAATAACAATCCTCCAACCATCATGA
>CAKSGI010000444.1 GCA_934454005.1 uncultured Eubacteriales bacterium
GGCTCATATATGCGAATATCATGAATAAGAAATATGGATATAACATAAAGCGAACCACCTCCGGCGAGGAGAAGGGTGTGGAGAATTACACCGCCTCTAAGAGACTTGATTATAAATATTGTTTCGTATGCGAGAATTGTGGTCAGATTATAAAAAGAAAAAAACAGTGTGAATTCACGAAGTATTACCGCAATTATACATGCGGGATATGCGGAAGGAAGCGGGCATTTCATAAGGTGAAATATATGCAATAAAAATTAGGAATCGAAGAGAAATATAGAAATAGAAAAGTCCCTGAATATAGAAAATTTACTTCAACTCTATTTCGTGGTACAATAAATTAATTTGTAATAAGATTTTAAATTAGTCTAACCGAAATTAGGGTTATAAAATTATTGTGGTGAGAATATGATTGAGCGTATTTGCCCTAAATGTAGGGTTCCAATGAATGGAGATAAATGCATAAAACCTAATTGTGGATGTTCTACTGAAATGTCATCAACAATTTATTGGTGTAAGGATTGTAATATTCCAATATATGAAAAGGTATGTCCAAATTGTGGAAACGAAGGTAAGTATGTTGCTACAGATGTTAGACCTGTTTTTCCAGAGGAAAATGCTTTAATCTCGATACTTTTAAAGAAAAATCCAAAAGAATATCAGTGCGCATCAGTATGGTTTGGTAGCGGTGCATATATTATAGATGGAAAAAAAATAAAGCTTTCTGTTTCGAAAGTAAATAAATTGCCAATTGAAGATATACGGATAATAAAGGAACAGTATGAGAATTTTATTGAAGACATAAATTATGAGTTTTTTGATGATTATATTGCAAAATTTATCAAGGCAAATAAAGATAGATATAACTATATTACGGAAGAGGCAGTTAATTATATTCAGCAGTATCAAGATAAATACAAAATAGAAGATATGATGGTTTCTTTTAGTGGAGGAAAAGATTCTACAGTCACATCTCATTTAGTTAATCGCGCACTCGGAACTAATAAAGTACTTCATATCTTTGGAGATACAACACTTGAATTTCCATACACTCTTGAGTATAAGAAACGTTTTAATAAAAATGAGGAGTCAAAAGGAATTAGGATTTTGACTGCGAAGAATCGCGAGAAGAATTTTGAGGATTTATGTCAAGTGGTGGGGCCACCAAGCAGAGTGATGAGATGGTGTTGTACAGTATTCAAAACTGGGGCAATTCAGAAAACAATTGCTTCTGCATTTAAGGACAAAAACAATATTTTGAGTTTTCAAGGAATTAGACATAGTGAGTCTGCGAGTAGAAGCAAATATGAAAGGTAAAGTGAAAGAACTAAGATTTCAAAACAAACAGTCGTTTCACCAATTATTGATTGGATTGATTATGATGTCTGGTTGTATATTTTGACAACAAAGATAGATTTTAATCAGGCATATAGACTTGGCTGGACAAGAGTCGGATGTTGGTGTTGTCCTAATAATGGTGGGTGGTCAGAATTCTTAGCGAAAGTTCACATGTATGATCAGTATGCTCATTGGCATGATTTATTAGTGGATTTCGCAAGGCAAATTGGTAAACCAGATCCAGAGGAGTATGTTAGTGAAGGCGGCTGGAAAGCGCGGCAGGGCGGAAATGGTTTGGCAGCAGCACAAACATCTGTAGTGTCCTTTGAACCGTGTGCAACAGACGAGAAAGCCTTTAATTATATATTGCAGCGCCCGATCACTGAGGAATTATATGAATTATTCAAGCCGTTTGGTTACATAAATAAAGAATTAGGAAATAAAAGGCTTGGAGAAGTATATGTAATGAACAAAGCGGGCAAGGTTGTTCTTGTTTTGCAAGGAAGAATTGGAAATAATAAGTTAAAGGTAACAATAAAAGACATACATATTGCAAAGGCAAAGACACTTGCTGCGGCAGAGGGGAAAATACAATGTCAGTTGACGAAGTATCAAATGTGTCTTGGGTGTAAAGCCTGTGAAAGTGTATGTAAGTATGATGCAATAAGTGTCAAAGATAATGGAGCGGGAGATATAACATACTGTATCAGTGATGAAAAATGCAGGAGATGTACAGAATGTGTAGGGCATTTTAATGCAGGATGTTATATGAGAAAAGTTTTGACAATAAAGAGGACATGAAATGGCTAC
>CAKSGI010000445.1 GCA_934454005.1 uncultured Eubacteriales bacterium
TCTAACATTAAGATTGCCTTTTGAGTCAATTGCCATATTATCTGATACCGGCATTGCGAAATCATCATCATTAAAATCAAAAAATAACTTTCCCATACAAACCTCCTTAAAACGTACATTAACATTATGATACTATTATGGTACTTGAATTGAGGTTAGTCAAGAATATTTGCGATTTCCCCAATACTTTTATTATATGCTTCCCACTCTTATGTTCATTAGGGCCTGCTAACACTAGGAGAATCGACTTTCTATTCTGTATATTTTCTTTCTCCATTTGCATACTCTACATACGCAACTTTCTTTTCTTTGTCATATTTTGCTACTGGATTTTTACATACTTTTGCCTTGTGAATGGCAGCTTTTACTGCTTCCATAGCTCTTGAATCCATTTCATTATCTGATGGTGTCAATATATTTTTTTCTTCATCTCCAGTTACTACTTTCACAACTTTTCCACTTTTTGTATTAACTGTTGTCATAACAAACCATCCTTTCCTTTTACTAGTGTACAAATTCCGTCATAATAAATATTAACGGCTTTAAATATTTTATCATATTATTTTGACAGATTCTGCATTATTAATTACATTATTTTTATTTTATAATAGGTACATATTTTTTGACTAAACTGTCAAGCTTAATTAATATAACCTTATTCTAGTATTATTATATGCATTATTCCAATAACAAACAAGCAATTAACATTATTCCTACTAATATTCCCATAATTGTAACTATCATTTTTTATATTTCCTCCCTTTTGTATGATAATAAAAATGCCGAATTGATGATTACGAAAACTGAACCACAATTATGTGCCAATGCTCCAATAACCGGATTTAAAACTCCTGTTATTGCCAACACTATTGCCACAAAATTAAGAATCATTGAAAATGATAAATTAAATTTTATTTTTCTCATCATTTTCTTTGAAATTGCAAACAGGTGTGGCAATTCTTTTATTTCATCATCAACCAAAGCTATATCTGCTGCATCAACTGCAATATCACTACCAACACCACCCATGGCAATTCCTACTGTTGCCTTTTGTAGTGCCGGAGCATCATTTATGCCATCGCCTATCATACATACCATTTGCTTATCTTTTTGATATTGGTCGATTATTTTCAATTTATCTTCCGGTAGGCAATTTGCATTTACATCTTCAATTCCGATTTTGTTTGCTATTTCTGTAGCAGCCATTTCATTATCTCCTGTAATTAATACAGGAGTAATACCCCTTTGCTTTAAGGTTTTAATCATGTTAATACTTTCTTTTCGAATAACATCTGCCAAAGATATAATTCCTGACAATTGATTATCAACTGCTACAATAATTACTGCTTCCCCTTTATTAGTTTGATTATTGATAATTTTTTTCGCTTCACCTGTTACAGTAATGTTGTTTTCATTCATCATTCTTATGTTACCGGCACAAATAGTTTTACCGGCTACTACACCTTTTACTCCGTGCCCCGGTATCATTTGAAAACCATCACATTTTAACAAATCTCCCTTTTCTTTATAGCATCTGACAATTGCTTTTCCCAATGGATGTTCGGAGTTTTTTTCCACAGATGCCACCCATTGATAAATTTCCGAATCTGTATAATTACTATTTAGGGATTTGCAGTAAGATACTTTAGGGATACCTAAAGTTAGCGTTCCCGTTTTATCGAAAGTGACTTTTTTTACTGATGCCAATCTTTCCAAGGCATCGCCCTGTCTTACCAAAAATCCATGTTTTGTAACATTTCCAATAGCTGCCATAATAGCCGTTGGTGTTGCCAGAACTAATGAACATGGGCAAAATACAACCAATATTGTTACGGCTCTTATTATTTCTCCACTAATAATCCATGTAAGGGCTGCTGCTGTTAATGATACTACAACAATCCATGTTGCCCACTTATCAGCAATCTTTACTATTTTTGCTTTTCCTGCATCTGCTGATTGTACTAATCTGATCATTCTCTGGATAGACGAATCACTTCCAACTTTTGTGGATTTCATGTCAAATGCTCCAAACTGATTTACCGTTCCTGAGACAACCTCATCTCCTACTGTTTTGTCTACCGGAATGGACTCACCTGTCATAACTGCCTGATTAATCGAAGTCTACCCTGATATAATAACTCCATCT
>CAKSGI010000446.1 GCA_934454005.1 uncultured Eubacteriales bacterium
TCTTCATGAGTACCTTCTTCATATATTTTCCCAGACTCAAGATACACAATTCTATCGCAATCCACTACATTTGCAAGTCTATGGGTAATAACAATAGCGGTTCTCTCTTGCATAAGTTTTAACGTGGCATCAAATATCTCATTTTCTGTCAGCACATCAAGCGATGCACTTGGTTCGTCTAGCACTATTAGGCCATGTTCAAACAAAAAAGCTTTTGCAAGAGATAATTTTTGAGACTGTCCCCCCGACAGTACAATACCATTAGAATCAAACAATTTAGTTATCTGCCTATCAATATCGTTATCAAATGAGGAACGCTCAAGACAGCTCATGTCAATAGCGTTGAAAATATCTTCATCATTTCGTAATTTTCTTATATTACCTAAAGCGACATTTTCTCTAACTGATAGCGAATATGTAAAATAGTCTTGAAAGCATACAGAGCTATATCTATAGCTTTCAGTTTTTTCTGTTATATCACATCCATTTACCTTAACGCTCCCTTTCTGTGGGTGATATAACCCTAATATAATCTTTGCAAGTGTAGTTTTTCCACTTCCATTTTCACCAACTATCGCAAGTTTTTCTCCATTTTTTATTTTGAGATTCAAACCATGCAAGATATTTTTTTCAATACCAGGGTATGCATATGTAATATCAGAAAGTTCTATTTCTACGCTATGATTTCTACATTCATTTGTTTTGTTTTCTACTATGTTTTTGTAATCCGGATTAGGTGATGATAAAAAATTTAAAATATTATCAACTGAATGACAACCTTCATTCATTATACCAAACGTATAAACAGCATTTTGAATATTATTGTAAATACTTTGACAAACTCCAACAAAAAGTATTGCGTCGCCAATAGAAATATTGCCGCATGCGGCCTGATAATAGGCATAAGCAATTACGGAAACCGTGCCACAAGCATGCAAAGTCGCCATTAATATGCCTTTCCAACAATTTCTAGCATTAAAACTTTTCAATTCCTTATAATACTCACTGAATAAACTTGAATATTTTTCTTTATAGAAAGACATCGTATTATATATTCTATTTTCTCTGTATGCCCCTATAGAAGATAATAATGAAAAAAAATATCCCATTTTTCTTTGAAGAGGTATTTTGGATGTATTGAATTCCCAATTCTTTTTGCCAAAAGAGGACTGATGTATAAACCCTGGAATACAGCAAAGCAGTGATAACAATACCGCCCAAACATTTAAACGTAATAATAAATAAGAAAGAAAAACGGTCGATGCAATAACACTAGCAAGTGTAATAGTATTCAGATAAAGCCCTAAAATATTTCCTCCGCCAATTTCATTTTGCACCGTAGTAATATAATTGTAAAATTCATTTTCTTCAAAATGATCATATTCAATATTACTTATTATAGTTATTGTCTTTTTTTGTAAAGATGTACTTATTGATGTTTGTGCATACGTACTTATAGTATCTTTAATCTTAAATAATGCAAAAACACTAAGATTATAAAAAAAATACAAAGAGACAATATATACAATTTTTTTCAGTTCTAATCCATTATCATAACTTTGTTGTAAAGTGTCAAAAAGAATCTTATCAATCATCGAAAACAACGGAGATAGAAAAAGGGAAAAAATAGTTGAAACTCCAAGTAGCAGCATTAATAATGGAGACATTTTATATAATAATCTGATTGAACGTATTATGTTCTTCACTTTAATCACTCCTTCTCGTTAGGAATATAATGTTTTGCTTGCATGCTAAATAGTGTTGCATATTCACCATTATGAACCAACAGTTCAGAGTGGTTTCCGTATTCAATAAGTTCACCATCTTTAAGAACAAGTATTACATCTGAATCCACTGCTGTTGATAACCTGTGTGTTACCATTATACCGAGTTTATTCTTTGTTAATTGAGCATATAGTCTAAATAAGTTATGTTCTGCTTTTGCATCAAGCGCGGCATTTGGTTCATCGAACAACACAATAGGAGCATCCTTCGCCATAGCTCTGGCTATAGCGATTCTGTTATATTGTCCTCCCGATAGTTCTACTCCATTATCGTCAAATTCTCGCGAAAGATATGTTTGTTCTTTATTGGGTAAACGTTGAATAATATCTTCAAGTTGTACTTCACGTGC
>CAKSGI010000447.1 GCA_934454005.1 uncultured Eubacteriales bacterium
AGATATTTTAGAATGCCTAAAAGAGCAAAAAGAAATGGGACTAAAAGGAAACTTATATCATAATACACAAGTTATATTTGCTTACAATACGAACCATATTGAAGGAAGTAAATTAACTGAAGATCAAACCAGATATATTTTCGAGACTAATACTATTTTATTTGAAGGTCAAACAGTAGCAAGTGTAGATGATATATTAGAAACAGCAAATCATTTTAAGTTAGTTGATTATATGTTAGAAGTAGCGGATAAAAAATTATCTGAAGAAATGATAAAAAAATTCCATAAAATTTTAAAAGAAGGAACATCAGATAGTAGAAAAGAATGGTTTAATGTTGGAGAATATAAAAAATTAGCTAATGAAGCTGGAAATATGCAAACTTCTCTTCCTAAAAATGTAGCAAAAGATATGGCTAAATTGATGGAATGGTATAATTCCTTAGAGAAAATAACTATAAAAGAAATAATAGAATTTCATTTTAGATTTGAAAAAATACATCCATTTCAAGATGGGAATGGAAGAGTAGGAAGAATAATAGCTTTTAAAGAATGTTTAAAAAATAATATAGTACCATTTATTATTTTAGATAAAGATAAATTATTCTATTACAGAGGGTTAAAAGAATATAAAAATGAAAAAGGATTTTTAATTGACACTTGCTTAAATGCACAAGATCAATATACAAATATGATAGAGTATTATTTAAAATAAAAGTCATAAGGAAGTAAACTTCAAAAATTTACTTCCTTATTTTTGTACTATCAATCCATCTTTCAAATTCTTCATCTGTAATAATTCCATTAATATAATTTTGTTTAACTTTTTTACCTTCTTTTTTATAATAGTCATACATTTTATTAGATTTAGAATCTGGGATTGTTGTAGATGCTTGTTTTGCTAAAGATTGATATCTTCTTCTATATTTTTTTAATAATCTATCTTGTTCTAATTTTTTAAAGTACTCGTTATTATTACCAATTTCCTTACAAGTTTTATTCCCGGCAAACAAAAAATCACAATATTTAGTATTGTGATTACTATCTGGTATAAAATAATTTTCGCAATTTGCACATTTTATTATTTGCATATTGGTATTAGCAATTAAAAGATTTTGAAAACTTATATATAAAAGTTCATGAAATTCTGTAGAAATATATGAATATTTAATGTCTTTATAATTATATAGTTCCTTAAATTTAGCTATTGAATAATTAATTTTTAAATTCAAAATAGTAGGAGATAGATAATTCAAACAATTATTATAGGACTCACAAATTTTGTTATTCCAATTGGAATATGATTCAAAGTATTTGTGATTTGCAATAGCTATATAAATATTCTGATACTTTATAAACTCATCTTTGTATAATTTATACATCTTATTTAAATTTAAATTAATTTCTTTTTTAGATAAAATAATATTAAAATTCTCATCAAGTATAAGAGAACTAATAAGTGCATGTGGATTCATTTTAAAAAATAAATGCATAAAAAGATATTCTAATGTAAACTTTTTAAATTTATTAAAATCATTAAAATTTGTATTTAAAAATGCCAATAAAAAGGTTCCTATATTACTAGGAACTAATTCTTGCTTTTTTATATAATATTCTTTTTCCTCATCTTTTACGAGTTCACCTTTGTATTCTAAAAAAACATATTTAATAAAGTATTCAAATTTTTCTTTAGTATCAAATGCAATTTCCAGTTCATCCATACAAAACCTCCAAAAAGCAAAAGCAGACCAGCTTTTGTGAGCCAGTCTGCTTAATTTTTTAACTTAAAATATTCTATTATATTTATTATACCATGTATTTTGCGAATTTTGTTCTAACATTTTGTTTAAACAATTTGTTTAAACAAATATAAAACAATAAATACCATACAGATTTATAAAAAACACTATAACATTAATTGTATAGTGTTTTAAACTCAATTGAACTTTTAAAATTATAATTAGTAATTGTGTTTCAATATAAAAATAGAAATAGCTTAAAACAATTACTAGAAAGGCAGGTGATTGTGTGGAACTTGAAAAAATAACTAGAACAACCCTAACAATGAAAGAAACAGCAAAATATTTAGGAGTATCATACTGGTTAGTTACACAACTAGTAAAGAGGAAACA
>CAKSGI010000448.1 GCA_934454005.1 uncultured Eubacteriales bacterium
GCCTGATGATGTGCCATATATGTTTTTACTTGCTCATATTTTTTTCCTTTTGATAATCTTTCAGGAGTATAATCTATTGACTCATAAAAACCATATTTGTTATACATTCCTAATTTTTCAAGTAATCGCAAATTTTCTATTACTTCTTTTGGCTTATCATTTATTGCAAGAACAGAACCATATGTTGATACAACCATTTCATCTGCTAATCCTCTTTTTAATCCAAGCCATGGTATTCCAAATGCCTTATATTGATAATTTGAATGTAAATCTTTCAAATTAAATGCTGCTTCCGATATTCCCCACGGTATACCTAATTTTTTGCTATATTCTAATTGATTCATTATCAAGAAATTACATGATTCATCCAGTAAACTCCCTTTATATCTTGGAATATTTATATTTGGCATTAAATACTCAAACGCAGTACCTGACCAAGAAATTAATCCTTTATATTCTTTTAAAACTGTTAATGTTCTACTTAAATTATTCCAATGTTTTGGTGTAACATCTTTTTTTGCTATAGCCACTAAACTAGCTTGTCTTGCTTCTGATGCTAATAAATCATAATATGAATCTGTTAATTTATTTTCTTCAACATTATATCCTATTGAAAACAATCTTTGTTCTTCATTATATAATACTTTAAAATTAGTTTTTTCTATCATTTCAGTTAGTTTTTGTATTAAATCTTCTGTTATTTCTTCATATCCATGTACTTCATTAAGAAATGCTTTAGTCGTATACATATATCCAACTAAATTTCCACTATCAACTGTTGAAACATATTTAGGAATTAATGGTTGTTTAGTTTTTATATTATACCAATTATATAAATGTCCATTCCATTTTGGTAATTCATATATTATATTTATTATTTTTTCTAATAAAAACACTGTATCTTCTAAATTTTCAAATTTTAAATCATAACTTGTAATAACAGCTAATAATGATAAGCCTATATTAGTTGATGATGTTCTTGGTACTATTAATTTTTTTCTATCTTCTTGATAATTATCTATTATCAAATAATTATTTTCTTTAGTCAAATAATCTTTAAAAAAACTCCATGTACTTTTGGCAATTTTATTTATATATTCTTTATCTTCTTTATTTAACTTTTCTACAATATTTATATTATGTTTTGTTTTACTTATTTCACACATTATTGCAGGTGTAATAATCCATAAAATCCCCATAATTAATGTTACGAAACTATTATTAATTCCATATAAAATACTTATTATTCCAAAAATTATGTTTATATACATTACTCTGTAATAATTTTTATTATTTGTTACAGATTGTTTTTCAGCCTCTTCTGATGTTAACCATTCTAACAAATGCTTATGTGTTACATTTTTTCTATAAATTGTTTTTACTATTGCTTCTATTTCTACATATGCTTTGTATGGTAAACAACCTAATGTTATTATCGCTCTAAGTATTGTACCTTTTATACCTGTTACATTTTGGGCAAATGTTTTCTGTTTTTTCTCTCCTTCTTTTCTTGAAAAGCCTAAATTTAACAGTTCTAATATAAATGGATATATAACTATTCCAATTAAAATAATATTCATTTTTGTTTTATTTAATATCATTAAAGCAAAATAAACTATTATTATTGATATTTCAAATAAGCTTCTCCTTAAATTATCAAATATTTTATATTTTGATAATAAATTCAATTTACTCGTAATCCAACTTGTTATTTGCCAATCTCCTCTTGTCCATCTTGATAATCTATTCATAAAACTCATATATTTTGTAGGATATCCATCCATTAACATTATATCTGATGCAAGTCCACATCTTAAATAATTTCCTTCTAATAAATCATGACTTAAAACTGTATTTTCAGGTATTTCATTTTTTAATACTTTTGAAAACACTTCAACATCATAAATTCCTTTTCCTGTAAAGATTCCCTCATCAAAATTGTCTTGATAAGTATCTGATATAGCATTTGTATAACTATCTATTCCTCCACTTCCTGCAAAAATTCTGGTAAATAAATTTTCATTACTTATATTTAAGTCTATTCCTACACGTGGTTGAATAAGTGCATGTCCTTGAATTACTATGTTTTTATTTTTATCAATTACAGGTTTATTTAATATATGTGACAT
>CAKSGI010000449.1 GCA_934454005.1 uncultured Eubacteriales bacterium
CTTGGAATACAGCTTTTCCGTCTGATACGGATTTATCTGATAAAACGACTTTGCCGATATCCTGAAACGCTTTCCCTTAATCAAGATTTTTAATAAAGCTATGCCGTATATTGCCTGTACAATCACAATCGACATTACTCTTCCAATTGCTTGATTCGTAGTAAAGAAATTATTAATAAATAAAACACCTAATACTGCATTTGCTATGGCCATCGACACCGATACAAAAACCAAACTTTTATATTTATATTGGAATCGATTTTTCACCGACCAAAAATTAACCGCTGGAGTAAAATATATCTGGATGCACATAAGCATCAATATGTTTTGGAGTAACCCTACTGCTTGAGATATCTTCTCGCCACAAAAAATAAAAACTGCCAACAGTATCGTTGTTAAAACGAATGATAATTCAAGTAATGAAGCCTCTGCTTCATCTTTATCTTTTCCTTTAAACTTTGTCAGCACGCTCATATATGCGCATGACTCAAATCCAAACGTCCCGATTATCGTAAAAATCTCGCACCAAGTTAAATAGACACTGTATATACCATATTGTTCAGTGTCCATTATTCGGGTGAAAATTGGAACTGTTATAAAAGAGATTCCCTTAAGAAGAACCGTACTTAGTACAAACCAAAGACTCGCTTTCATTTGCACAGGAAGCTCCTTGTAAGTAGTAAATATTTTTTTAATCTTATCTTTCATTCTTCATTATCCTACAATTTGATTTTTCAGGTAGTCAATTGCACTTTTCCTTTTCTGTTCTATCACAGTATTAATAAACGAATAGTCAATGCAATCTGCATTATCAATATTATTAATATTTCTTTTTTCTAATTGAAATAGAGTAATGATATCGTATAATCTACTATTTGTCTTCACATTGTTCCCTTGCAGCTGGTAATAAAATTGTTTATTAAATAGTATTGAGAATGCTATGCCATGAAAAGAATTTGTAAATATTGTATCTGCCGCCTTAAAGTACCCCAAAAATTCCTCAGGACCACAATCGCTCACATATTCTGCATCATACTGCCGTTTTAATCCAGTTGATATAATTATTACTTTTTTCCCATGCTTTTGTGCAAACTCAATTGCAGACTTCATAAATGAATCTGCCTTTTGTAACAAATAAATCAGCACAAATGAATCACTATTAATATTTCTTGCTTTATCAAACCATTCTTCCCTTTTTAATAAAAACACAGGATCTATTTCTACCGAAGCTGTTATTCCGCAGCTATCCAACTGCTTCTGTGCTGTTTTTTCTCTGACTGATACCGCACTGAAGCCAGCTAGATACGATTGAAACACATTTTTCCACTCTTCTTTTAAATCTGCCCCAATACTCGCTGCATACGAAAAGCGTTTTGCATCTTGCGGAGCAAAATCAAAAAAGAACGAAGAATCACCAGTTATCAAATCGAGGTTCCATACCTGATCACTGCCAACACAGAAACAGTCAGCTTCACTCCAACTTATGCGTTTCAGTTCATCATGGCTATTTGCTGTTTGCGTCATCGTAATGTTATTTTTTATAAACTCGTCAAATTTAGTTCTTTTCTTTTTAACTACGGGAGCCGTGAGCAAAGCCTTTACAACCCCCTTTAGCGATTTACCAGCCACAAACACTTTATATCTATTTTCTATACAACATGCTCTATAGTCAATAACATCACATTCGCTAATCTGTGAGATAGTTTTATACAAACTATAACACTGTAGTATTGCTCCATAATTCAACGCTCTATGGAATGTCAAAACATGTACTTTCTTCATTGTCTAATCCTTCCCTACTATAAAATAACAGTATCCCATATGAAATCATCAATAAATAAAATGGTTGTTCATCATATAACGGATTTCCCGTAAAGCCATACAGAATGAAAAAGAACATATAGTATGCTGCAAAATAAATGAGTTTCTTATCAACTATACTCTCACTAGTACTAGAAGCCGCTTTTTTTACCAACTTAACTGCCATAAGGAGTCCAGAAGCAAACAAAATCACGTAAAACGCAAATCCGACTAGACCTGTTTCGGCAAGTAGCTGAATATAGATGTTATGAACATCATGGGCCAACAAATTAACCATTTGTTTCCATCCACAGCCTAACAGTAGGTG
>CAKSGI010000450.1 GCA_934454005.1 uncultured Eubacteriales bacterium
GGTGAAAAAACAACCATTATTGAAAGAGTACAAGACTTTACTTCAAACAATCTTTCTTATGATTCTCAGCCTATATTTTATTCATCTAATTTTGAACTTATATTTTATTCATTCATTTCTGTAGCGAGTATTCTTGGAATACTCTATACAATCTTTATTGGTAATATCATTGTAGTTGGAAAAAATGGATATTTTATTAAGAATCATGATGTGAATCCTGAACTTAGTGAAATCTTTAGTAGTTTTAAAGGCAACTATTTAAATGTTGTAAAAATCATGTTTTTAATGGATTTAAAAACCCTACTATGGCTATTCCTATTTATTGTGCCTGGAGTTATTAAGGCATATGAATATTCTATGATTCCATATCTATTGGCAGAGAATCCAAATCTATCTGCATCAGAAGCTTTCTCTTTGTCCAAACAAATGACTACTGGACAAAAGATGGATCTATTTGTCTTAGATTTATCCTTTTTAGGATGGATCATTTTAGGCTTAATTTGTTGTGGAATCGGAATTCTATTTGTACTACCATATCCAGAAGCAACAAAAGCTGAAGTTTATTTGATTCTAAAAGAATCTGTAAAGATATAAAAACTGATGCTATGGAAAAGAAATCTAATAGTTGGGTGAAGTAGGTAGTGAATGGTTATTGGTTATTCCAACTTTTAAGAAGATTGTTAGGATTTCATAAACAACCAATCGAACAATATGTACTTGCAGGTATTATCAGTGTTTGTATGTTGATTATATATCCATGGTAAAAAGAAAGTACGGTGATGCTCATGAATGATAAGCAGAGGGAAATTATTGATAAATTGAATAAGGATAATGAAGCATTGAATCAAGGACATAAATCTATGGTGGAATATTCTAAAGGGATGATTTGTATAGGATCATTGATTGTATGTTTCTTGATCTACTATTTTACGAAGTATACATTTCAATTTGGATTCTGGACTTTTGAAGTTTATAACTTAGTTTATGCCAAGAATGACAAGAAGAAGATTGGAATAGGTCTTTTAATTCTAATTGTTCTATATATTCTTATAACGCTTTTGTGTAGATAAGCCTACGAACTAGCGAATATCAAGATTGGAACAAAGTTAGAGGAAAGGCTCATTGAGTTTTATCATACTGAAAATATAGATGATAATAAGGTGACTCATGAGTATATATATGATCAGGAAATTGTTAATGAGGTTCAACCGGTAACTGTAAAAGTACATTATCAATTATTCACTTTTACAAATACTTATGAGCTATTGATAGTGGATTAATAAGAATCCGATAAATTTTAAACCAGAAAGGAAAAAGTATGTGTAGATTACTTTGCTTAATTAACTGATTTATACATATTTCGAGGAATGAATATGCTAAGATATACAAGAAATAAATACAGAAAAGAATCGATATCTGCAAAATTAATTGAAAAAAAAGAAGGTGAGTATTTTGCTATTCCTGGAAAAGTGCCAAGTCCAGAAGCTTTTTATGAATTGGTTTTTATGACTGAAGAGGGAATGAAAACTTTTGAGGTTAGCGTATTTGAATATAATGTTGTAGACGTTGGTATGGAAGGTACTTTAGTTTTTCAGGGATATCAATTGTTATCTTTCGGTGATTGGATAAAGGAATTTAGTGAATAGTATAACTTTACATTATTTTATGATTGACATTTAACATTTAATTGATTTCTTGATGTGTGATATGTTATATAGCTAAAATATATAAGATTGAATGATGATTTATAAATTAAGATGTGAAATATGGAACTTATAGGTTATTTGGAAATGCATACAATACTAATAATTATATAAGCGGTTCTATCATTTATAATGGTTTGATAATGGCATCTGAGCAAAACGGTAAATTTAGTACTGAATTCAATGTTCATTGGAATCCAAAAACAGCTTATTCGCACTCACATACGGCATCTTCAGAATTAAGAACTAGATAATCAAAAGAGTTCCCTTATCAATAAGAGACTCTTTTTAGAAAGTTGAGATGAATTATGAAAAAATTATCATATCTGCTTATTGCTATTTTAAGTGTATATATTTTTTATTCCGGATTCTCTTCCTTTTCTTCTGATCAGATAAACAGAATGAATTCTTTTGCCACT
>CAKSGI010000451.1 GCA_934454005.1 uncultured Eubacteriales bacterium
TAATTTTATATTTTTTTATTTAATTAAATCAGTATGAAATAAAAACTTAATTAAAACATACACATTAAATTTCGAAGGGGCTGTCGCACTAAAAATTAGTGCACAGCTCCTTTTTTGATAAAAAAATAAATCCCAAACTCAAAGAGTTTAGGATTTATGGTAAAATATTTTTATGCTAAAATCAAACATTTTACAAAAGAATTATACTTTAAATCAAAAAGTTTATCAACTAAAACTTCCTTTTGATATTGATTGCATAATTCCAAGTAATGATTCTGTGCGATTACTAAGCCAGTTTGTGGAGGAGATGGATTTGACTGAGCTATATTCTACTTATTTTAGAATAAGAGAAAATCAAGTATCGCCCATGAAAATGCTAAAAATTATGCTATATGCTTATATTAATGGAATTTATTCTTCACGTGATATTGAAATAGCTTGCCGTAGAGATATCAATTTTATGTTTTTATTAGAAGGTGCTTCCGCTCCGGATCACTCAACAATTGCAAGATTTAGAAGTCTACATTTTGCACCATGTTCTGAAAAAATTTTGGGTGAAATGAGTAATTTTCTTTATAAGATAGGAGAAGTATCAGGTGATAACATATTTATTGATGGAACTAAAATAGAAGCTTATGCAAATAAATATACTTTTGTTTGGAAAAAGGCTGTTACAAAAAATATGGCAAAACTATCAATTAAATTAGCAGACTTTGTAAAAGAATCTGAAGAACTTTATGGCATTAAATTGATTTATAAAAATAAAGTGAAAATTAAGCACATAAAAAAACTAAGAAAAAGGCTTTATGAACTAAAAAAATTAGAAGGCATAAAGTTCGTCCACGGATGTGGTAAAAGAAAAACCACACTTCAAAAGTCTATAGAAAAGCTTGAAGAATATCTTTCAAAATTTAAGGAATATAATCAGAAAGTGTACACTTGCGGTGATAGAAATAGCTACTCCAAAACGGATAAAGATGCTACATTTATGAGAATGAAGGAAGATGCTATGAAAAATGGTCAACTTAAACCTGCTTACAATGTACAACATGGAGTTGATTCAGAATATATCACATGGCTTACGGTAGGGCCTCAGCCCACAGACACAACTACACTAATACCATTTCTAAAAAGTATGGAAGAACATTTAAATTTTAAATATTTAAAAATTGTTGCTGATGCTGGATATGAAAGTGAAGAAAACTATTCCTTTATTGAAGATAATAATCAAATAGCATTTATTAAACCTGCTAACTACGAATTATCAAAAACTAGAAAATATAAAAATGATATTGGTAAAATAGAAAATATGGATTATGATTCTGAAAAAGATTTTTTTATATGTCAGAATGGTAAAAAGCTAAAAATGGAAGGTGTAAAATTAAGAAAATCAAAAACAGGATATGAAAGTGAAAAAACAATTTATACATGTGAAGATTGCAGTGATTGTAACTATAAAAGTAAGTGTATTAAGGGAAACAATTGTAAAACACCTTTAGAAGAAAGAACTAAAAAATTTGAAACCTCAAAAAAATTTAATCGTCAAAGAAAAGAAGATTTAGAACGAATACTTAGTGATGAAGGATGCTTACTCAGAATGAATAGAAGTATCCAAGCAGAAGGTTCCTTTGCACAAGTGAAACAAGATATGAATTTTAGAAGATTTATGTGTCGTGGCCAAAGAAATGTTTTAGCAGAGAGTACACTGCTTGCTATGGCTCACAACATAAATAAAATGCATAGAAAAATCCAATCGGGCCGAACTGGTAAGCATTTATTTGAGCTAAATAAAAGTGCATAATTAATTTTTTAAAAGCTTTTTTTCTTAGGCTTATTAAAGTGCGCCTTTTTTAAAAATAATTTTATTTCATTATCAAAAATTAAAATATTTTCTTTTTAGTATAGAATAAGAGCTGTCGCCAGCGGATTTTTTTACCCGCTAATGCGACAGCTCCTTTATATAGATATTTTTAGAAAAGAACTTCTGACAGACTGTAGCCGAGAAGTTCTTTTTTTATGGAAGGAGGTTAAGGCTATGGTAGTTGAAAAAATTGACTCTAAAATAAAGAAAAAAGAAAATAGAGTTAAAAAAATATTTAATAGAAAAGGAATTGACTTTAA
>CAKSGI010000452.1 GCA_934454005.1 uncultured Eubacteriales bacterium
GCTCACAACTGTTTATTGATGATTAACATAATAGAAACAATAACCAATCAGGAGGAAATTTATAGTGAAAGTCACCTCATACTTAGTCCAATTATTGTAAATAATCTTTGCACTCAAGCAAGAAGAATAACAGATTTAGACAAAATTAGTGAGTTGCTTTCATTAGCAACTTTATTATGGGCATATGCTGAGTCACTATATTTTCAAGGTAGAGAAATTTGTTGTGAATATCATGGCCCTTATTTTGATAATAATGGCATTGGAGTTATTGTAAGAGATTTTCAAAATTTTACGCCTTTTGAGCTTTGGCCGGAACAGGATTTAGAAATACAATGTCATAGAATTAGAATTGTTACTTTCCATAATAAGAATTTGTCAATAACGATTGATGCATATAATAATGTTAATATTCCGCGTGGAAACTTCATGGATTCATGTGTAGGTGGCTTACTCTTTGTCGATGACATAGTGACAGATGAGGCGGCGATACCAGCTTTATTAGAAACTTTTAGCAGAAAGTTAGTAAAACAATTGAAGTATGTTAATTCTATGAATGATCAATCGTTATATTTGCAGTACCTAAAAATATTCTGGTATAGAAAGAAGCAATTGGCAGATTTTCTCTTCCTTGACTGGAGACCGCCGGAAAGTGCAATTGATAGAATTCTCCATGCGGAGATTAAGCAGAATAATGTTAATAAATATAAAACGCATAATGGACCCGAAGCGGTAGCTGAACAGTACAATTATGCTAAATTTTTGTAGATGTTCGGAGTGACAAGCATGAAATGTGTGTTAAGCAAAAACTCATCTAGAAAAGATATTTCTGATTATATTAAAAATTTTAATAAAAATGGTCAATTTGCACAAGCTGAGTTGGATGAGTTGCTTACAAATTTGGTGTGTTTAGAGATTGATACATATAGTTTTTCAATAGGAGCCAATACAGCAGCCAAAACTATTGATAAAAAAATTGTTGATGAATTAGAAAAATATATGACTTTCTTTTTGGAAAAAGAAAAGAAAAGTAAAAAGGAGACAGATAAAGCTTTTTGTGCATATTATTTGCTGACATATTATTATCGCATTTATGAGAAAATGGATAAATTGGCAAATGCAATTGCATTATATCAAAGCTACTTTGAGCAAAGAGAAGAACGGTATGCTTTAGCTTATCAAATACGGGGCAGATATTTAAGACGAAGAGGTGATGGAAGTAAAGCCTTAGATTATGATAGAAAAGCAAGTGAATTATTAAAAAAGAAACATATTGACAATATTCAAGTTGGAATTACTAATGCATCAACAATATCTATCGCTTTAGAAAATAGAGAAAATTATATTACAGATACTGATATTGAAGATGCTATTAATGTAGTTCAAAGTGCGATAATTAGCAATGCGGAATATGCAAAATATTATTATTTGCTTGCAAAATTAAAAATTTTTTCACTTTTATATAAGAATGATTGTGAAAAATTAGTTAATATAGATTATGCGAAAGAGATTAAAGAAGCAAAAGAATTATTAAGAACTGCAATTGAGTTAGAAGACACTAAGGCAGATTCGTATGCGACTAGTATAAGTGAATACAAAACATATCTCCGGTCTGCGGATCTGGTTATGGCAGAAATAAGGCTTACTAGTAAAATAAAAAGTATGGAACATATCCAAGCAGACATGATAAATGTGGAATTAAATAGAGGTAAGCAAGAGACGATAGCTTTATTACAGACGACAAAGGATGAAGTTGACGAAAAAGTAAAAAATGCTCAAGATAAATATTTAGAGATACTGGGTGTGTTTGTATCTATAGTAGCAATAATAATGGTTGTTATAGGAACTTTTTCACAGGAATTCGAAATAACTCAAATATTAGCGATTATAATTGGTATGTGTCTGGGAATTCTTGGAGTTTATTCAGGTTTTTTAATTATGCTTAACAAGGATATTAAACCCAAATATATAGTAACATTAATAATTTCTTGTTTATTAGAAGCTCTTTTAGTTACCATATCTATTTTGTGGTTGTGAGTTATATTTTATTACAAGGAGATAAAATGTGTAGTGATATTTTTGATTACAATGATTATTACAAAAAAGTTTCCCATGTGTATAAT
>CAKSGI010000453.1 GCA_934454005.1 uncultured Eubacteriales bacterium
GTAATAAGCGATATAGGGATGAACTAGCAACAAAATATAAAGATGATAGTAGTCCATTTAAAATTGCAATTGTTGTTGACATGTGGTTGACTGGATTTGATGTTCCATCGTTGGCAACCATGTATGTTTATAAGCCGATGAGAGGTTATAATTTAATGCAGGCAATTGCAAGGGTCAATCGCGTATATAAAGATAAAGAAGGCGGATTGATTGTTGATTATGTTGGAATTGCTTCTGCATTAAAAGAGGCAATGAATGACTACACGAAACGAGATAAAAAGAATTATGGAGATACTGATATTGCAAAAGTTGCTTTCCCTAAATTTGAAGAGAAGTTATCTATTTGTAGAGACTTATTTCATGGTTATGATTATTCTAACTTTATACAGGGAAGCAATTTGCAGAGGTCAAAAATAATTAGTGGTGGAGTCAATTTCATGGTTGCAGTTGACAAAGAAGAAAAGAAGATTGATTTTTTGAAAGAATCGCTTCTTTTGAGACAAGCTTTATCGCTGTGTTCTTCTTTAGTGGAGAAAGAATTGCGTATAGAAGCTGCATTTTTTGAAGCGGTACGAGTGCTTATTATGCGACTGATGAATAAGGGAAGTTCAAAGAAAATATCATTACCGGAAATGAATGAAAGAATAAGCGAACTTCTCAAAGCCAGTATTAAGAGTGATGGTGTAATAAATTTGTTTTCGGATATATCAGAAAACTTTTCTCTTTTTGATCCTAAATTTCTTGAAGAAGTATCAAGGATGAAAGAGAAAAATTTGGCAGTCGAATTGTTGAAAAAACTTATTGCAGAACAAATATATATTTACAGAAAGACAAATGTTGTTAAATCTGAAAAATTTAGTGAGATTATAAAGGCTGCAATGAATCGCTATCTAAATGGTATGTTGACGAATGAGCAAGTAATTGAAGAACTGCTTAATCTTGCTAAACAAATTGCAGCGGCACAAAAAGAGGGTGATGAATTAGGTCTTACAGCGGATGAGTTGGCATTTTATGATGCATTGACTAAACCACAGGCAATAAAGGACTTTTATGAGAATGAGGAATTGATTGCGCTTACAAAAGAATTAGCAGATGCATTACGGCGTAATAAGACGATTGATTGGCAAAAACGAGATTCTGCTCGTGCAAAAATGCGAATGATGATAAAGCGGTTATTAAAAAAACACGGATATCCGCCAGAGGGAAGGGATGATGCGGTTGAGACTGTGATGACACAATGTGAATTATGGACAGATAATAATGATATGACGGATTCACAAAAGCAAATTACATATGAATATACAGTTGATACTAACAATAGTTTGGGAAAAGTCGCAGAAAAGATGAGTTATGCGGAAAAATAACAAGTAATTTTTGCCTTACGGAAATGGCTGTAAGGGAATACTGTTTGTAATGTCAAGAACGTTCTTGACATTCATTAGACAGATGTAATAAATAATGTATATCATTACGTTGTTCATTTCATCACCTCCTGTTATCAACGATTTTAAGTAGTTGATAATAATATTATATAATATATTGTTATGGGAGGATGGTAGAGTTCTTTACAAAATGTAAAGTCCAATTGATTTTAAGGCTCGATAATAGTAAGATATCTACCGGTCGTTTATTATCGGGCTTTTAGGAGGAAAAATGAGAAATAATATCTATAAAGATAAGTTTTATACACATTTTGATACAAAGAAAAGCTATAAACAATTTAGAAGTAAGGTTGAAAACATTCATTGGGTGGGGAAACATGGTTTTTATCCGTTTATTCATTTTGACATTGATTTTAGCAAGTATATCAGTGATTCGGAAGGTGTTAAGCATAAGAAGACAAAGGTAAGAAATATTTATTACGCTGCACATATTGACCGATTTATTTATGAATACTATGGAAATAGATTAAATAATCAATACAATCGCTATGTCAAGGAACATGGAATAAATCGGGCAGTAATTGCGTATAGAAACTGTACACCTGGCAAATGTAATATTCATTTTGCACCAGAAGTTTTTGAATTTATTGTTAAGTGTAAAGATGCTTATGTATTTGTAGGGGATTTTTCGCAGTTTTTTGATAGATTAAATCATAAATATTTAAAGAAAATGATAA
>CAKSGI010000454.1 GCA_934454005.1 uncultured Eubacteriales bacterium
CTTTTTAAATAACAACGCTATAATAAAAAGAAAAAGGATAAATTCTTGCGATTTTATTAATTTGCCTTATAATAAAGATTTAGATGAAGCTGTTTCTAAAAAATATAATGTAGAAATAGATAAACATGACATTGTATTTATAGGCATTTGTAAATCGTGCAAATCAGAATAATTTTTTATTAAAAAGAAAGTGCTTTAAAGAACTAGAAAAATGTCTAGATAATTTTATTAAAATAATATAAAATTCTTTTAATTGTTATTAATAATTTTGAAAGGGAGTTAAAATGGATATTGTTAGAAATTTTCCAAATGCAGTTATTGTTTTTCATCATGATGATACCGATGGAATCTGCGCAGCATTTATTATAAAGCAGAAATATGATAATAGCTTAAGTGATTCTGATTGGGATAGGAATGTTACATGTATTCCTTGTAATTATGGCGAAAAGTATAATTTACAGTTTTTTAAAGATAAAGTTGCTGAAAATGAAAGTGAAGATCTAAAAAACATTATCTATATGGTAGATTATGCTATTCAACCAAATGATGAAATGATTAAGTTTTGGAATTGGTGCAACGCAATGGGATATGAATTAGTTTGGATCGATCATCATATTACTGCTATTGAAAATATTGGTCATTATGATATTTCAGGATTAAGAAATATTAAAGAAGCCGGATGTATGAATGTTTGGAATTATATGCATCAAACTGAGATATCTCCAATGATTCTTAGATATGTAAATGATTTTGATATATGGAATAAGAATTCTATCTATTCTTGGGAAAAGACATTATTTCCATTAGTTTATTTTTTAGAATCTCTTGGTTCTGATTTAAACAATAATGAAGGCGAATTAGTTAAAACTCTTAATGCTTGCTTTGCTGATAATAAAAATACTGATAATATCATTAAAATTGGTCAATATATTGCTAAATTTATCAATAATCAGTATAATAGATCTCTCCGACGTATTAAAGAAGTTGAATGGAACGGTTATAAATGTTTAATTTTAAATTCTTCCTTTAGAGGTTCTGAACAATTTTCTCAATATAAATCAGAAGATGGAACTCCAGCTGATCTTATGATTGTATGGTCATACGATGGAAAGAAATATACATTTAGCATATACACTGAAAAGAATAATATTAATGTTGGACAAATTTGTCATTCTTATTTCAACGGCGGAGGACATAAAGGTGCCGGGGGTGGATGTTCTTCTAAATTTCCATTTTATGAAATTTAATTAGTTTACTTTTCCATCATTAATGTTATTTTATAATTAGAATTTTTCGTTAAGAAACATATAAACATAAAAATAAAAGGATTTTTCTAAAAAATGAAGATTCCGTATGATGCAGATCTGTTTGATGAAGAAAATGAGTTCAATGATGAAATGAAGAACTTTGAAAAATTCAAACACAAAAAACAGCAGCAGAAAATGAATTATCATCAGGATAATAAAAAACGTAATAAACCAAAACGTGGTGGAAAAGATAAAGATGTCTGGACTTGCGATTAAAAATATTTCATCTATCTCGTTAGACAATATTTTTTGGACAGCGAGATATTTTCAGAAAAATATTCTAGAACCTCTTAAAATTTCTATTGATAGCGTTTCATTTATTGGTTCTACTGGCAAAAAAGCTGTATCAGGTGATATGGATATTGCAATTGAATATCCATATGCAACATCTCTTACTACAGATAAATATGTTCTTGCTGATATGATTACGAAAAAAGCAGAAGAACTTGGATTACAAACAAATAACAGAATTAAAACCGGGTTCCGAATGGTTCATATTGGATTGCCAATTTGTGATGAATTTGGACCAATTGAAGGTAAGATTTGTCAGCTTGATCTTATGTTTGTATCAGATCTTTCATATGCTCAATTTAAATATGATGCTCCAGATAAAGGCGAGTCAAAATATAATGGAGCAATTCGTTCAATGCTTGTAAATGCATTTATTAAAGAAGTATCAATTACATGTCCAGATAAATTTAAAGATACAGATGCAATTCCATATATTGTAGATGGAAAGGAAATTTCTCCATATATTACATATGGTTTTTATGCATTAGGACCAGATTCAATTCAGTATAATGTTAAAAC
>CAKSGI010000455.1 GCA_934454005.1 uncultured Eubacteriales bacterium
CCGATAAGCCTATCGGCTGTCTGCCAACATCTGTCCCCGCGAGCACGGTTGAGACGAGCAAGAACTCGATTGCAGTCGGAACACAAGATGGAGAAGTACTGATATTCGACGTGCGGTCGAACGTCCCTCTCCAAAAACTATCACACCACCAGCTTCCTCTAAAGCAAATCCAGTTTTCAAGACAATGAATGGAAGGAAATAGATTGTCCGGCGAATCCATACTATATATCAACCTTGTAAGCCATGAAAAAACGTCGCTTCCATTTACTTCCGGTCTGACAATTGTACATGGTAAAAATATAAAACAAAGCATACAGACTATTTTTGACATCTGCTCTGCAATTGTTACCTGAAAACATACCTCTTTGCTTTCCCTGCCTATAACTGTAAAACCTACCACCCAGGACACATATGCTAAAATATAGAAAACTACCATAAACGGAACAAATGGTGTCTTATCATCTATAAATATTGATATATTGTGATGATACATTCCTGTTGTAAATAATCTGGTTCCAAAATATGCAAATGCATTAAACACAAGACACATACAAATAGGTAAAATCGCATACTTTGGCAATATTTTATATATCTTTTGCAATCTTATATCCCCTTTTCTTTTACTTTTGTACATAAAATACACCCTTAAGATTATAAACTAACATATTTACCAATATATCGCAACGTTTTTATTAATATAATTTTTTGTTGAAATTCCAAACAAAATATTGTATTCTTTAGATGTAAATTAAAAATTGTCCATGCGACTGGCGGATAAGTGGAGTTCACCACGGGGAGCATGGTTGGAGAATGTAAGTCGACCGCCTGGGCAACCTCTCTGGTTACCCAGGTGGTTTTGTTATTTTAAGGAGGATTATTAAATGGAAATGTTATCTCTTGAAAATGAATTGAAATCAAATTCATATCCGGGACGTGGAATTATTATTGGAAAATCTCCAAATGGAAAGTTTGCAATAACAGCTTATTTTATTATGGGACGTAGTGAAAACAGCCGTAACCGTGTTTTCGTAACTGAAGGCGAAGGAATTAAAACACAGGCTTTTGACCCTTCAAAACTAGTTGATCCAAGTCTTAGTATTTATGCACCTGTTCGTGTTCTTGGAAACAAGACAATTGTAACAAACGGTGACCAGACAGATACTATTTATGAATTGATGGACAAACAGCAGACTTTTGAGCAGTCACTTAGAACACGCGAATTTGAGCCTGACGGTCCAAACTACACACCTCGTATCTCAGGAATCATGCATGTTGAAGATGGAAAATACAACTATGCTATGTCTATTTTAAAGAGTAACAACGGCAATCCTGATGCATGTAACAGATATACTTTTGCTTATGAAAATCCTGTTAATGGTGAAGGACATTTTATTCATACATACAAATGCGACGGAAATCCACTTCCTTCATTTGAAGGTGAACCTAAGTTAGTTCCTATGATGGATGATATGAATGAATTTACTGATATGCTTTGGAACAGCTTAAATGAAGATAACAAAGTTTCTCTTTTTGTAAGATATATTAATATTGAAGATGGAACTTACGAAACAAAAATTATCAACAAAAATAAATAAATTTAATTAGGAGTACTTATGAAAGAATTAGAATTAAAATATGGATGTAACCCAAATCAGAAACCTTCACGTATTTATATGGAGGAAGGAGAATTACCAATAAAGGTTTTAAACGGAAAGCCGGGATATATTAACTTCCTTGATGCTTTCAACGGATGGCAGTTAGTTCAGGAATTAAAGAAAGCCACAGGACTTCCTGCTGCTACTTCTTTTAAGCATGTATCACCAGCCGGAGCTGCTGTTGGACTTCCTTTAAGTGAAGTTGAAGCTAAAATATACTGGGTTGATGACCTTGGAGAATTATCACCACTTGCATCAGCATATGCAAGAGCAAGAGGTGCCGACAGAATGTCATCATATGGCGATTTTATTGCTTTATCAGATGTTTGTGATGTTTCTACAGCACAGGTTATTAAGAGAGAATTTTCAGACGGAATTATTGCACCGGGATATGAACCTGAAGCACTGGAATTATTAAAGGGTAAAAAACGTGGTTCTTATGCTATTATCGAAATCGACCCT
>CAKSGI010000456.1 GCA_934454005.1 uncultured Eubacteriales bacterium
GACAATAGATTACGCACAATCCGACGATACAAGATAACCTATACAAAGTAACGTGAAGAAGTCTTGTAATTTATTGATTTGCTGAATATGATTAGGCCGATTTTTATATATTGATGATATTTTTAATAAGGAACTTGCCTTTAACATGCGACAATTTAAATACTGTTTTACGGTATCAAGAGATATATTAGCCAACTCCGCAAATTTTTCTTGCGAAACAGCAATGAAAGGCCGTTTCAGGACAGCGTTAGTTTCTTGCTGTTTATTCGATACGTATATTGATAAACACCTTTCGATTGAATCACCGAAAAAAAGGTGAAACATTGTTTTAGATCGAGAAAATAACGAAGGGTTTATTTCTTTGATAGAAGCAAAATTAGTTCTATTTTGAAAATTTATATCATCTAATAAAACTGAAAATTCTCGATTTATGTGAAAATAGAACGCAATGGTTTGATTTCGCTCTGCGCAGAAATCGTAATTAGATAATTCTGTAGCTACAATTTCTTCCAATAAAATTAGTATTTCCGATATATTTGATGTATTATATACATTAAAAAACAACAAATCAAATGACAGCCCTAAAATAGAACAAATGCGGAGAAGGGTATCAATCACCAGATCATCGCCCTTTTCTGCCCGCTTAATTGTTTTTACTGATAACCCAGATTCTTTAGCTATGTAGTCTTGAGATAGATTTTGTTTTTCTCTGGCAAACTTAATTAGTTTTGCGATGCGGTTTTGTATATTATCCGATAGATTATGAGTATCTTGTATTAACTGTGACAAAATTGCCTCAGCATACAAGATAGATCATAATCACTTATTTTATCCCGCCACCGGAGGTGATACGACATATGGAGATGTACAGATATGCAGCAAATGCAAATCGCATACGCATCACCTTCTTTCTTGGGAATAGTGGGTGGAGGTAGTGGATGGGCTACCTCCGGCGGCAGATAGAACGATACATCATTTAATTATATATTACAATAAAATCATTGCAATACAATCTTATACAAGATCATCCTCTTATATGCATGAGTTCATAGCCTCAATAACTGTTAAAAAATAAAAAGATTGCGCGTCTCTCGTTACCTTGACTCCACCAGCGGGGTCCAAGCTAAGCGATTAACTCGCAATCTGCACCTTAATAATGACAGGAGCGTTGATAGCAACACTCCTTAAATCTAGTCCATATTTTATTTATATTATAGCATTTTTCATACTTTGAGTCAATAAAAATTTCAAAAATCAGCGATTTATATAATTGCGGAATAAATATAAGTGAAAATTTAAAGAATATAATGTATGTATGTTTGTATGTACGTATGTAAACATACATACATTTTAAGGTAGATAAGGTAAAAAACGCTCTGAGCCATCAAATTGACTCAGAGCGGGGGAGAGTAGTTTTTTATGGTTTAAATTTTGATTTTCTCTAGAAGAGTTTGATAGCTATCTACAACATCATACATGACGCTTTCATCACTGATTGCCTTGAAGTGTTCGCGGGCACAATGAATTTTGGATTCTTCGATCAAACGCAGCTGCATAGAACGCATGGATCCCTTTGTTTCCGCGATGAAGTAGATATGTTTTACAGTGCCTTCATAAAATGCAATGGCCCAGTCTGGGTTATAGCGGCCAACAGGGGTGGAGATGTAGAAGCTATTTGGTAATTTTACGTAGACAGCAACGTCGGCATTGGTATCCAAGTCCGCAACGAAATTTCGCTCGTTGGTAGAATCATAGATAATATGATCGTACAGATGACGCTGGGCCTTCATTGCGTTGCTATCGAGTTTGCCTTTCATAGTTGGTTCTGTGAAAATATCTGTATGATAGGTTTCATCTAACATATTGTATGTGATGTGCTGAATGATGGCAGTTGCTTTTTCATCATTGATCAAGGCAGCTGCTTTCAAGATGAACTCCTCTGGATTTTCCTTGAACTGATGAAAAACAGTTTTCTCAATGCCGGTCAGGATGCCTACGACTGCCTTCCTGGTCAACCCAGTTTCTTCAACGAGCTTACCGATCAAATCATACTTCACGCTTTGACTGGTTTTTGCTCGTTTGCTGACATCGTAAGTGTTTGAGTGAGATT
>CAKSGI010000457.1 GCA_934454005.1 uncultured Eubacteriales bacterium
AGTCAACACCGTTGACGCAATGACCGCGACAGTCGAGCCGCTCGACTTCGCCGTACTCTCCAAAATCACCGACCGCATCCTCGCCGAGGTCAAGGGCGTCAACCGCGTCGTCTACGACATGACCCCGAAGCCTTGCGGCACGATCGAGTGGGAATGAGATATCACACCGAACAAATGGCTTAACCACGCCGTTTGCGGCACTTATGGGTGCAAATTGGCAACGATTTGGCAACATTAAATTATTCAAAAAAAGTAAGAGCTAACTGATTTGATTTTCAGCTAGCTCTTTTAGTTTTATAAGGCTTCTTCTGCCATGCATTTAATTTGTATTTGACTTGCAGTTCCTTTATGTGCTCTGCAATATGTTTCAACAAGATTTTCCATGCGTGGCAAATGATCCTTTGGCGTTACTACAACAACAATACATTTGAAATCACGATGAGTGACGGTTTGATATTTGAGCCCCATATCATATATTTTCTCAAAAGTTTTATATAACATCGGAGACATGCCTGCTGCTTGACGACAGTATTTTATTTCAAATATTAAATCCGGTTCATCGTTTGCAGAAACACCGATAAAGTCATAATATGTATTTCCTATGCGTATATTCCGCTTGAAATCAAATTTCTTTAAATGTTTTCTCGTAAAATAGTTGAAACATAGGTCTTCTATTTCGTAATATTTTCCCAATGTTTTTAATTGCGGATGTTCAGGCTGTTCTGCATTATTATGCTTCAGGTTCTTGTTATTACTATCAATATTATCAATTTCTTCAGTTTCTTTCTTCAGCTTCTCTGAAATTTCTTCATCACTTGCCTGTAACACATCAAGTGCTTTCTTGGTTGTTTCGGAATCAAGTTTTTTGTCCAATTTCCTTTGAAGAAAAAACCATTTATAAATTCCGCAGGAAATCAAAATAATACCAACAAGAATAGATATCGTTGTAAACCAAGGCAATACTTTTATAAACATTGAGAGTAACTGATTTCGATTATCAATCATTTTCAGAGAATATTCTGATAGTAAATCATAGTCTACTTGGCTAATCAAAATAGGATTTGTATTATAAAAGTAAATCATTGCTGCCAGAGGTAATACTATCAAGATTATTCCTAAAGATACAAGAAATTTATAGAGGTTATCATATTCTAATTTATTCATAACTACTCCTTGTTACTTTTGAGTGCTACTTTCTGGATAATTATATCTCCAATTATCGTATTCCTCTTTTGTTATTTCGCCGTTTTTATATTTACGGGCAACCTTATTCCACGCACGAAGCATATCGTACATAGGAAAATAAGACGGATTTTCTCTGTCGAGTGTAAGACAGAACTCGTCATCAAGCATATTTATTGTCAATCCGTATATATCCTCTATTGCAAACAGGGTGTGCAGCAGAGCATCATAGTTGTCAATGTCAGGCAGTTTAATTGCCTGCGGTGACACACCGAATATTTTTGCAATATCCTTTATCATATCATCTTTTGGTGTTCTGACGCCTATTTCGTATTGACCTACACGGGTTTCGGCTGTCTTTTCGCTAAAACCGAGTTTAATGCCAAGCCATTTTTGCGTAGCACCGTGCAGATTTCTTAAAAAACGTATTCGTTCTCCGATAGCCATAATATATCTCCAATCGTATTGTTCTACCTATTATTATAAGAACCTGTCAAGTATCAGGTAGTATTTTTTTCAAAAATCTCCACCTTTATTACTTGACAGAACCTTGAAATAGATGTATAGACCATACATCTATTATAACATATTAGTTTGAGTTAGTCAACTATAAGAAATAAAAAAGATAATAAATTTTTAAAAAGCACTTGACATTATCTTAAAAGTAGGATATAATGGTTATACATTATCAAATTACGTTGAGTTGATGCGAACATAAAAGCATTTATTTGTATTATATTCACGCTAAATGATTAAAAAACAATAGTAAGGAGTGAAAACATGGGGAATTTGTTTTTGAGAGCTGAAGAAGTGCAGCAGATACTCGGAGTATCAAAGTCATATGCTTACAAGGTTATCAAGGAAATGAATTCCGAGCTGCAACGGCAAGGATTTCGCACCATTGCCGGCAGAGTAAGTAAGCAGTAC
>CAKSGI010000458.1 GCA_934454005.1 uncultured Eubacteriales bacterium
CTTCGAGCACTCTCCAGTCGGCTTTTTCGATATTATTTTGATGGATGTGATGATGCCTGTCATGGATGGTCTGCAAGCCACACGCAGGATTCGTGCGCTCGCGCGCCCGGACGCGGCGTCCATCCCTATTTTTGCCATGACCGCCAATGCATTTCAGGAAAATATCCAGAAAAGCAAAGATGCTGGTTTCACGGAACACTTGAGCAAACCGCTGGACTATGAAGTTCTTGCCAGGAAAATATTTGAAACATTATAAATAATGTAACTATAAACAAATGTCTGAAATTATCACAAATCATATCGTTGTTGTTGAATGTCTTTAGGCATAGAATAATGGCGAAAAACTTACCCCACCCCATAAGCATTTCGCCATTTTCAGCATAAAAATCTTAGTTACAGAAGTCCTTTCTTGCTCCCCACTTGAAATTTATTTCAAACAAAAATTAGTTTCTCCATATTTTATCCTGATAAATTCATCCAACAAATCCTTTTGTCGATCCGATAATTCCACATGATCTCTAATCCATAAATGAAGCGCTTTTCCTATCGCATAGGACAGCTGCTCTTGTTGCTCTCCGCTTATATTATCCCGGGCTACGTTTGGGACAAATTGTGGATTTAAAATATTAACAACCATTTCCCTTAATATGAGTCCATCAATCAAATATGGAATTATAATATTCAGTTCAGATAAGAGTACATTTTTTATATAACATATGCCGCGTTTTCCCCAGCCATATGGATCTGTAAATCTCCCCCTTTTTAAATACGGCAAAACCATATCCGAATTTCCCGTAACTACATCTTGTTCAATAACATTGATAGACACCGGTGCTTCGTCTGAATAATCAAATTGTTTTATTAAATCATTTACCGTGTATTCCCCAATAATTGTTTCTTCTGGTTCTGTCAGTAAACCTTTTTGGGGGAGTATTCCAGCACTCCATATATTAATCATCTCATACTCTATTCTATCTAAAGCGTCCTCATAATCCCCTAAAACATCATATGCTGTAAGGAATTCCTCTTCGTCATCATTTGATATAATTGGAATACTCCAAAATTTAATTTTACCATTTTTAACACATTTTTTAATTGGTATTATTTTCTGAGTTATTGAATGATTTTTTTCATCATAATAATACGTGTCATATCCATTTATATCACTCAAATATTTTGCAAAGTTGATATGCTGACAATTACAATACACATACACATCAATTCCATTTAAATACGGAGATAGACATATACTCCCTGGAATTATTTCACTGCCTTTCTCCATTTCACATTCCCGGCAATTTGAAATTCCACTCTCGATTGTCAATAAACGGATAGGAATTCCGCAATCCAAAAAATTTTCTTTAATAAATGAAACGACCTGTCTTATGTCTCTATCAAACACTGCAAAAAACGAATCATAATCTAAGACAATTTCTGTTCCCTGCTCTTTTACTGTCTCCTCACAGGTAAGACATATATATTCACTGTTTCTTTCAAATGAAATATGATTCATTTTTAATTCATTATAATAAACAGTATTCACCTCTACCTTATCTGACAGCATAAAGCATGCCAGAAAGCCGATTCCATAATGCCCTATCGGAGAATATTTTCTATCCTGCAATTTATAATCATCCGACATATAGTAAGATACGCCCACATTTAAAAAGTACTTCTTTAGGATATCTATGGACATTCCGCTGCCATTATCAATGATCATAACTTTTTTTCGATCTTTGTCTAAAACCACTGATATCTCTGGTTGATAAGTTTTATAACGATATTTTTCCATACTCAAAGCAGATTCCTGCATCGTTTTACATGCGTCAATCGAATTTTGTATCAACTCCCTCAACCCATATTTCTTATTGCCATAAATATTCTCTCCCATCAGCAGATTTGTGACAGCATTATACTCCAAAGAAAGCCGCAAGTCAGAGAAACTAAAACCATTTGTCTGAATTTGATTTATTACCGTTGTTTTCAACGTCAATAGGTATTTTTCCTCCGGAAAGCTCTCGCATAAATCAACTGCATTCCTTAATTCGGCATTGATGGAATCAAAATACTTCAAAAGCTTCCTATGAATCGTTGGATCTTGGCTAGTTC
>CAKSGI010000459.1 GCA_934454005.1 uncultured Eubacteriales bacterium
CGGGTTTTCAACAGTTATAAACTAATATTTTTATAAATTTTGAGGATTTTATATACTATGTATATAATTCCTCTTTTTTTATTGTCAAATTTTTAAAAAGTTTTGTTGTATATGTTGTATTATGTTGTAATGTATGTTATAATAGTGTTGTGAGGTGTTTTTCTAATGAAACTTTGTTATGACAAGAAATCCAA
This sequence comes from uncultured Eubacteriales bacterium, assembly GCA_934454005.1. Next base: position 195 of record CAKSGI010000459.1, read on the forward strand.
AGATCCTACTTATTTCGTTCAACATGGATATAGATATGGTTCTAAAACTACAACAAAAAATATTTATAGAATTGGTAAACATTCTGAACTATTAGCTCAAGGACATAAAGATCCACTTGAATATGCTAAACAAGTAGTTTCAAAATATAATGAAGAATTTTTATCTAATAAAGTCAATATGCAATTAACTATTGACTTTGATCAAAAGCTTATTGCTTCTAACAATATTGCTTCTGATTCTACTTTGCTTAATATAGGTTATTTTTTTCTTCAAAGTATTTATTCTAAATTAAAAATTAAAGATTTCTTAGATGAATTATCAGATACTAGAAAATTTTCTTTTAATTTAAATGATATAACTAGATTTATTGTATTTGATAGAATATTAAATCCTAAAAGTAAATTATCAACCTTAAAAGATTTATCTCATTTTTATGAAAAACCTACAATCGAATATCAACATATTCTAAGAGGTATGGATGTATTAGCTGAAAATTATGATAAATACATAAATCACTTATTTGTAAATAGTAATAATATTGTAACTAGAGACACTTCTGTTTGTTATTATGACTGCACTAATTATTATTTCGAAATTGAAGGTGCTGATATTTATATTGATGAGGTTACTGGTAAAGAAGTTACAGGATTAAGGCAATATGGTCCTAGTAAAGAACACAGACCAAATCCTATTGTTGAAATGGGTTTATTCATGGATAAAGATGGCATTCCAATTTCTATGGGAATATTTTCAGGTAATATGAATGAACAAAAAACTGTAAGTGATGTTGAAACAAAAATGATAAAGAGCTTAAAAAAGAAAGAATTCATTTATTGTGGAGATGCAGGATTAGGTTCAGCATCAATTAGAGCTTTTAATGATATGGGTGGTAGAGCTTTTATAGTTACTCAATCAATTAAAAAGCTTAATGAAGAATTTCAAAATGAATTATTAAAGGATGAAGGTTTTAAATTACTTTCTAATGATAAAGCTATAACTTTAAATGAATTAAAAAGTTTTGATAAATTCAAAGAAGAAAATATTAATCTTTATGAAGATAAAGCTTATAAATCAATTATAGTTGATTCAAATATTGATTTAGGATTATTAGAAGAAAAGAAACAAAAAAATGGAAAAACAAAGCTTATTAAATCTAAAGCAGCTTTAAAACAAAAAATAATAATTACTTATTCTAGAAAAATGGCAGAATACCAAAAACATATTCGTAATAAGCAAATTGAAAGAGCTAAAGCCTTAATTAAAAAAGGCGTTGATGATATTAGAAAAGGACCTAATGATATTTCTAGATTTATTATGAAAGAAAATCAAAATAAGGATGTTTATATTCTAAACGAAGAGAAAATAGCTCAAGAAGAGAAATTTGATGGTTTCTACGCTCTTGCTACAAACTTATTAGAAGACAAAGAAAAAGATATTATTAATATAAACTCAGAAAGATATAAAATTGAAGATTGTTTTAGAGTATTAAAAACGAACTTTGATGCAAGACCTGTTTATCATAGATTAGACAATAGAATTACCGCTCATTTTATGATTTGTTATACTGCATTATTAATTTATCGACTATTAGAAAAATTACTTAAAAACAAAAAATATTTTTTCACAATAAATCAAATATTAGATACATTAAAAGTAATGAATATCACAAATAGGGATAATCTATATTATGAAGCAACATATACTTCTTCAGCCGTCTTAACAGCATTAAATGAAGTTTTCAATCTTGAACTAGATAGAAAAAATTATTTGCCAACAACTTTAACAAAAAAAATTAAAAAAATTTCTAAATAATATTTCCCATACAACATTTTTTCAAAATAAAAAATCCGAAAAATAGCATCAATTCTAACTTTTTTCGGATTTTTATTTTATAAACTGTCGAAAACGGG
>CAKSGI010000460.1 GCA_934454005.1 uncultured Eubacteriales bacterium
GTGGTGCATCTGTTCCAATTTCACTTGATAGCACTTTTGCAACATACTCTTCCAAATTGACTTTATTTACTACTATCAAATTATTTTTCTGCTTATAAATATATAAAATACCATTGTATTTATTGCTTTTATTTTTTTCATTATGTCCTATCCATTTAATGTCTTTTATACTTTCTATTTTTACAATATTATTCTTTTTAAAGAAATCGCTATTGGGCATTATTTTTAATGAATTGTTTTCCATTTTATTTCTAAAATTTTTGCCATAGTATATGCTTAATTTATTTCCTGTCACTTTTATTTCATTTTGAAAAATAGAACCATTATCATTTTTTAATAATATATTTACATAGACATTTTTATTTTCTTTTTTATTAGATTCTTTGATGTCTTTTTTTGTTTCTTTTTGAGGGGTTTGATAATTTTGAGTTGTTTCTATTTGGTTTAAACTGACTGACTTTATTTTTATAAACATATCTTTACACTGGATTTCAAATATAAATAAACTTACTATCCAAACCATCAGACTTGCAAACAATATTTTTTTCATGTTTCCCCCTTTATATACAAAAAGAAAATAACGCAGCATATATAAATATGCTGCGTAACTTATCTTAAGTATACCCGAAATGCCACCTGTGTTTTGAGTCCTAGCAAATGCCAGGTGGGCAACCGCATCTAAAGTTGCTGCCTTCCACTAAATTGAGGCTTGACATCCCTTTAGAAATATAGGAATCCCTTTAATCAAACTGTAGGTTCAAAATTAACAGGTTCACCAACATTTCAGGTACCTTTATTATAATCCAGTGCCATCATTTTTGCAATAATTTTTGTTTTCCAAATTCTGTATTTTTAATTCAATTTTTATTATTTTATGACATTAAATTTATACTGTTTTTGAAAATATTTTTTATTGCGTTATAACATTAAATTCATACTTTTTGAAAATATTTTCTATTGCGTTATGACATTAAATTCATGTTGTCTTTTGATAATCTTCCTATTACGTTGTATATAATTATCTTTTTTCTACTATGTTATTTTTGTCCTTAAAAATATGATTTTCATGTATAACACCACGAACACTTGATAATGGATAAATGTTACAATGTCTGCCAATTACTGTACCTGGATTAAGTACGGAATTGCATCCAACTTCTACATAATCACCAAGCATTGCCCCAAACTTTTTAAGTCCTGTTGCAATCTGCTCTTCTCCATCTTTTACTACCACCAATGTTTTATCTGATTTAACATTTGATGTAATTGAACCTGCACCCATATGTGAATGTGTTCCTAATATGCTGTCTCCTACATAATTGTAATGTGGAACCTGAACAGTATTAAACAATACTACATTTTTAAGTTCTGTAGAATTTCCAACTACACAGTTTTTACCTACAATAACCTTTCCTCTTACAAAAGCTCCCGGTCTTACTTCTGTATCTGCGTCAATAATTAAAGGACCGCTTAAAGTTGCTGTTTTTGCAACTGTCACAGATTTATGAATCCACACATCATCTGATGGATGATCAAACTCATCAAGTGATAATGTTTTTCCAAGTTTTAAAATAAAATCTCCTATGTCAGATAGTACTTCCCATGGGTAAGTTTTATCCTGAAATAATTCTGATGCTATTGTTTCATTTAAGTCATACATGTCTTTTATTGTGTACATAATTTTCTCCATTCTATTTGAGATTAAAAAAGTTTTATTCTAATTTGGGCATACATTATGGTTGGGTTGTTATTTTATATAAATATGCCCTAAATTTGAATAAAGGAATTATTTTTACTAAGCATTGCTTTTTCGCATTAAGCGATTGTTATTGATTTTATGTATACACATAAAATCAATAACTACGCGCGCATGCGCGTTGTAAAACCAAAAATGAAATAGCATTTGCAAGTAAACTTGCAAATGCTTTTCCATTTTTGGTTTTGTATCGCTTAATGTGTTCGCGATTACTCTACAGTTACTGATTTGGCAAGGTTTCTTGGTTTGTCTACGTTTAATCCTTTTAATACTGTTGTATAATATGCAACAAGCTGGAGTGGTACTACTGTAACCAATGGCATTAAAAGGTCTTCTGGTACAGGTAC
>CAKSGI010000461.1 GCA_934454005.1 uncultured Eubacteriales bacterium
TTTTTCTAAATAAACTTAATTTAACATAGCTATTGATATATTCAAATACGTTGCAAACAATGCCCATATCATATATGGTAATAATAAAAATGCTGCAACTTTACTTATAGATCCAAAAAACGCAATGTTTAAAGCAATTAATATATCTAAAGCTATAATTATCGCAACTGATATCCAGTACTGATCCAAATTAAAAAATACAAGTGACCAACTTAAATTTAATAATAATTGAACTACGTATATAGTAAGTGCCTTCGCTTTATTTGGAGAATCACTCTCATATATTATATAAGATGCTATTCCCATAAGAATAAATAGTATTGTCCAAACAACAGGAAATATCCAACCAGGCGGTGATAACGCTGGCCTATTTATTTCTTTGTATTTTTCCATAGAGTTCATCGTTAACAAAGCACTTGCTCCACCAATTAGCAAAAGTGGAATTGCTATGCTAATAATTAATGGTTTCCACTTTATTTTAATCAAAACTAACACCTCATCTCGATTTTATTATGATAACTTTCTCAAAAATAATTCAACTAAAGCTACACCTTATAATACCAATTTAAAATTTCTGAATAAGATGCTCCTTGTTTAGCCATATACTCTGCACCATATTGGCTCATTCCTACGCCATGTCCATATCCTTTAACGTTAAATACAAAATTATTTTCTACCAACTCTAGTGAAAAATTTGCAGACCTTAACGAAAATAAATTTCTTATCTCTTGCCCTGATATATTTATTCCACCTATATTTATTTCTTTCACCATTCCCGATTCAGTCCTTTTCATATCCCCTATCCATTTAGAATAATCATCATCAAAATATGCATCTTTATAATTAGACATAATTATATCTTTAAACTCATCAACATTTATTTCAACTTTCGTATTATATCCCGGCGCCAATTTGTCATATGGACTTGCAACCGCTGCTAAATACGAAACATTCCCTCCAAAAACATCCTCACATTTTTCTGTATTTCCCCCAGAAATTGCATGATATGCTGCCAATATAGGCTCACCTGCCTCTGTCTTTATTACTTCTCCAAATACTGCATCCACTGCATCTGTAACTCTTTTATAATAATAATCGAAATTATCTTTCCATCTAGACTGCATATTTTCTTTAGTAGTATAGTATTTCCAATTTTCTGTGTCTACTTCAAAATCAGCACCCTTTAAGGATTCTCTTGGAGTTTCTCTTATGGAATTTCTTTCTCTACAAAAATAAGTATATGTAGCAACTGCTTGCGCTTTTAACGCCTCTAACTCAAAATTAGGTGACATTTCACACACAACAGCCCCATATAAAAATTCTTTATCTGAGACCTCTATTACATTATCATGACTTTTATCTAAAAGTTTAAATATACTTTTATCTTCTGTTTTAATTTGTATTTGTGACTCCTCTTTTGGTTTTTTTGTTTCTACCTTTTCTTGACTTTTTAACACTTCAATACTCTCGGATGTGCTTTGCTTTATATCACTATATGCTGTCACCAACATGCTTTTTTCCCCTCTACCTATAGATATTAATGGAATTACTGTCATTAAAATAAACAAGAAAAATGATATGTATATTTTATTTTTCATTTTTAACCTCCTTAATTTATACTATTAATATATATGTACTATATTACACATATATTAATCTATTAAAAAAAGTCAAATTTTATTCTAAACATAATTTTTTAAAATGTTTATTTTTTATTACCTAAATCCACTTGATTTAGTAACACAATAGGTTTAAAATTAGAATATACCAAATATGAATAAATTGAAAATGGGGGAATATCATGAAATTAAAATACTCTTGGATTATATTTATTTTATCATTACTATTCTTAGTACCTGCAAAAATATACATAACATCTAATACCGGTGACTTTATAATTGGACACACAGCCAATCATCCACCTCAACTAGCTTTCGTATGCGCTGCACTTGCTTTGCCTATTATTATAATTATTCTACAACTTATTTTCGGAAATACATCATCAACTATAAATGTGGAAAAAAATATCTTTTGCGGAATATTTGCTGGTATTTCAGGAATACTTATGATATTATCAAGTATCTTTGAC
>CAKSGI010000462.1 GCA_934454005.1 uncultured Eubacteriales bacterium
ATCGTGGATTCGGTCAGGAAATTGTTGAGGAGCTTGCAAAACATTCAAAAGTACCTGTCTGGAATGGTCTTACTAATGAATATCATCCTACACAGATGCTTGCAGATATGCTTACAATTCGTGAGAAACTTGGACATTTAAAAGGTGTTAAGTTTGTATACATGGGTGATGCAAGATACAACATGGGTAATTCACTTATGATAGTATGTGCAAAGCTTGGTCTTCATTTCACTGCATGCACAACAAAAGAATATTTTCCAAATGATGAGCTTGTTGCACAGTGTAAGGAATGTGCAAAGGCAAGTGGTGGTTCAGTTACATTATGTGAAGATGTGAAGGAAGCAACTAAAGATGCAGATGTAATATATACATATGTATGGGTTTCAATGGGTGAACCTGACGAAGTATGGGAAGAAAGAATCAAAGCACTTTTACCATATCAGGTTAATCGTGCAGTTATGGAAAATGCATCAAAAAATGCCATTTTCATGCATTGTCTTCCTGCATTCCATGATTTAAAGACAACAATCGGTGCTCAGATTCATGATAAATTCGGACTTGATGAGATGGAAGTTACAGATGAAGTATTTGAATCATCACAGTCTGTGGTATTTGACGAAGCCGAGAACAGAATGCATACAATCAAAGCTGTTATGGCAGCTACGCTTGGTGCATACAAATAAAATATACTATAAAAAATAATGCGGAGGCAGAATTGATATGTATTATACAACCAGTGGTGCATACAGAAAATCAAAAATGATTATAGATTATGCCAATATAGCTCTGACAGTGTGTGGTGGCGTAATGTTTATCCTGATATTATTTTTCAGAAGCAGCAGCGGAATAATATTTCCATTGATATTTCTTGCAGGCTGCCTTGTTAATGCATTGACATCTGCCAAACGTTTTATGGAAAAAAATAAAGTGGCAGGTGTTATTCTGGCAATTACAGCGGTAGTATTATTGGTTTTGTCAGCAATGTGTTTTGCAGCAGTATTGAAATAGTAAGGTGGCTTCACATGAAAACAAAAATTTTAAAAATATTAAGAAATGCAGACGGTTTTGTTTCGGGACAGGCAATATGTGAAAGCCTCGGAGTATCAAGAACTGCTGTATGGAAAGTTATTAATCAGCTGAAAGAAGAAGGTTATGAATTTGATGCGGTGTCCAATAAAGGATACCGTATTGTAAACTATCCTGATATTTTGACGAAATCAGAAATAGAAAGCCAGCTGGATAAAAATGATATTATAAAAAAAATAGTGTTTTTTGATGAGACAGATTCAACTAACAACCGTGCAAAAAAGGCTGCGGAAGAAGGCGAAGAATCGGGAACTCTCTTTATAACTGAATGTCAGACAGGTGGACGTGGAAGAAGAGGAAGAAACTGGGTTTCTCCACCGGGAAGCGGAATCTGGATGACACTTCTTATACGCCCGGATATAAGACCGGACGAGGCATCAATGCTTACGATAGTTGCAGCTATGGCTGTTTCGTCTGCAATAACAAAGGTTACAAAATATGATGCCAAAGCAATTTTGTCTGATGAGAAGGACATTTCGTTTGCGGATAACAAGATAGAGCAATGCAAAATAAAATGGCCTAATGATATAGTCCTTGATAAAAAGAAAATATGCGGTATTTTAACGGAGATGAGTGCCGAACCCGAGCATGTCAATTATGTTGTTACAGGCATAGGCATAAATGTCAATACGACTGAATTTGCCGACGAGATAAAAGATATGGCATCGTCAATATTTGTACAGACAGGTGTAAGAATAAAAAGAAGCCACGTTGTTGCACAGTTTGCACATGATTTTACGGAATATTTTAATAGATTTATAAAGACACAGGATTTGAGCCTGCTCGTTGATGATTATAATAAAATGCTTATTAATGCAGGAAAGACTGTGCGTATAGAGGAGAGAGGAGAGGCATATACTGCCGGGGCGTATGGAATAGACAATGAAGGCAGGCTTATTGTAAAGGTGGATGATACAGGTGAGGAAAAGAAAATAATAGCCGGTGAAGTATCGGTGAGAGGATTATATGGATATGTTTGATGAAGAAGTTGTATTATGT
>CAKSGI010000463.1 GCA_934454005.1 uncultured Eubacteriales bacterium
CAGGTATTCCACCGTATGAAATAAGAGAAATTATTACTGTTGTGAAAGCTTATTCTAGTGCAGTTGGAGCAGGAGAATTTGTAAGCGAGATTTTTGGCGAAGAAGCAGAAGAGTTACGTAAAAGAGGCGGAGATAAGGGCGAATATGGAGCAACAACAGGTAGACCAAGAAGGATGGGATGGTTAGATATTGTTGCTACAAGATATGGTTGTCGTGTACAAGGAACAACAAAAATAGCATTTACTGTATTAGATGCATTAGGATATCTTGATGAAATTCCTGTTTGTGTTGGATATGAAATAGAAGGAAAAAGAGTAGACGATTTTCCATCTACAACATATTTAAAAAAGGCAAAACCTATATTAGAGGTACTTCCTGGTTGGAAATGTGATATTAGAGGAATTAAAAATTATGATGATTTGCCTCTAAATTGCAGAAAATATATTGAATTTGTAGAAAAAGAAATAGGAATTCCGATAGGAATAGTGTCTAATGGACCTGCTAGAGAAGATATTATATATAGATAGACTTATTAAAGGAGGAAATAGCATATGTGCGGAATAGTTGGTTATATTGGAAAAAGTGAAGCCACACCGATACTTCTTAAAGGCCTTGAAAAACTTGAATATAGAGGATATGATTCAGCAGGAGTCGCTGTGTATACTGGTAAAGAGTTAAAAGTAGTAAAAGAAAAAGGTAGATTGAAAAATTTAGACAGTTTAGTTAGTGGAGGCGAAAAACTTCATGGTTCTGTTGGTATAGGGCATACAAGATGGGCAACTCATGGAAAACCATCTAATATAAATTCTCATCCGCATCAGAGTACATCCGGCAAAATAGCAGTTGTTCATAATGGAATTATTGAAAATTATTTATATTTAAAAAAAGATTTGATTAAGGCAGGTAAGAAATTCGTATCAGAAACAGATACTGAAGTAGTCGCTCAATTAATAGAATATTATTATAATGGTGATTTGCTTGATGCTGTAATAAAAACAATTTCTAAATTAGAGGGTTCTTATGCCTTAGCTATTATATGCGAAGATAACCCAAATGAATTAATTGCAGTTAGAAAAGATAATCCTTTAATTGTAGGGTTTGGAAAAAATGAAAATTATATAGCTTCTGATATTCCTGCAATATTATCGAAAACGCGCGACATATGGCGATTAGAAGATAAAGAAATAGCAGTTTTAACAAAGGATAATGTTACTTTATATAATACAAATAAAGAAATTATTAATAAAGAAATAACACATATTGATTGGGATATTTCTTCCGCAGAAAAACAGGGCTATGATCATTTTATGTTGAAAGAAATAATGGAGCAAGGATCGGCGGTAAGAAAAACTATTACACCAAGAATAAAAAACAATAAAATAGTTTTAGATGATATTAGTCTTACTAAAGAGGACTTGGAAAAGATAAGTAAAATCTGTATAATAGCTTGTGGTTCAGCTTATCATGTTGGTTGTGTTGCGAAATATGTTTTGGAGAAAACATTAAAAAAACCTGTTGAGGTAGATTTAGCTTCTGAGTTTAGATATAGAGAACCAATTATAGATAATAGTGTTTTATTAATAGCAATAAGTCAATCAGGAGAAACGGCAGATACTCTTGCAGCTCTTAGAGAGGGTAATAAACTCGGTGCAAGAACTTTGTCTATTGTAAATGTGGTTGGTAGCTCTATAGCAAATGATTCAGATGATGTTATTTATACGTGGGCAGGCCCAGAAATTGCTGTTGCAACGACGAAAGCTTATAGCACTCAACTATCAGTGATTTATTTGTTAGCTTTATATATGGGAGAAAAATTAGGGACTATATCAGAAAATGAATATATATCTTATATTAAAGAGCTTGAAGCTATACCAGACAAAATAGAAGAAACTTTGAAGTCTATTGATACAATAAAAAAATTCGCTTCAAAATATTATAAATCTAATGATGTATTTTTCATTGGAAGAAATTTTGATTATGCTGTTTCTTTAGAAGGATCTTTAAAACTTAAAGAAATATCATATATTCCGTCCGAAGCTTATGCTGCTGGGGAATTAAAACATGGTACTATTTCTTTGAT
>CAKSGI010000464.1 GCA_934454005.1 uncultured Eubacteriales bacterium
CTCCCACTCCTCTTTCGTATAATTAATTCCTGCAAATTTTTGATCCCAATGAAAATCATTTTCATCAGCTCTGCTAATATAATAAACCATATCGAAGTTTATATGTTCTGGCCTTTCAAGAAAGTACAATAATATATTTAACATATGTGCTTTCGCTTCATTTGCTTTATTAGTCTCAACTATCTTATGTAGAATACTTCTTTTTTTGCTACAAACATTCTTCTTATCTTTTTCACTTTTAATTTTTAAGCCTATAATTGTTGATGTTGCTCCTACGACTGCTCCTACAACTCCCCTAATTAATGATGAAAATGCTCCACCTATTGCATTGGAATCTGATGAGTTTTGCTGTAAACCTTGAGCATTAAATGATGCATCAGGATTAATTTGACCTTGAATTTTTTTTGAACCTTTAGAACTTAATAAGCCAGTTATAGCCCCAACTAAACTACTCCCAATTATAAATAAAATATTATCTTTTTTCCAAATATTAGATAAATATTCACAACTTTTTTCTAATGAATTATATTGCTCATTTAAGTTTTTAGTTGATATCAGTTTCTTTTTTTCAAATACTTCATCTAAAGCTCTAAAATTAAATGTATAATGTTCTTCATTTCCAAAAACACCTAAATTTTCAACATCTATGTAATCTGCAATATTATAACCCACCTTTAACAATTCATCATAAGCACATTCCGGGTGAACGTAACCGCCTTTAGAATTTTTAGGGCAATCATCCTCCTCAGCTAAAACTGATACTGGCAACGTAGATATAAACAAAAAACTTACACTTAAAATAATCGATAAAAATTTTTTAAAAGTTTTCACTCATAGTTCCTCCTTATTATTTTCATTACGATGATTTATTTGATAAACATCAAGAATAGGTTTGATATCTTGATAACGTATTTTTTTGCTTTCGAGACCTATGTCTGTAAAATAAACTTTAGCATTATAATTATCATCGCTAAAATCTAATTGTGCAACTAAAGTGTCTTTTCCCTCGTAATTATCATATAAGAGAGCATATATAACTTGATCCATTGTTGAAGAGTAAACATTAGCTTTTATTTCTTGCTTTCTAGCCTTAATCCCAAATTCTTGCTTTATTTTTTTATTTACTTTTTTTCTGCATAGGGGACTAAAAATTTTTTGAAACCAATTACATTCTTTATCCCAATATTCCTCTACGAGGTCCTCATGTGCTTTTTTCCAATCTTCAATTTTTGCTGAAGTGATAAATGCATCTGAAAATACGCTTTTTTTCCAATCTTCAATTTTGCTCGTTGTAGCTCCTTTATTTTTAAAATATGGAGAATTCTCTAACAATTTACTGGTAACTCTATCTGCTTCCTCCTCTGAATTTAGCATCAGAAAATTATTTGTTGTATCTGACAGACTTCTTATATATTCATCTTTTTGAGCTTCTTTATTCCTTGCTAAAATAAGATTTGCGAATTCTTTTCCTAATCCCTTTATCTGGTCTATATGCCACATTTTTATTTCGTGTTCCCCATTTGGACCAATTCGTGTTTTTTCTCCAGAACTTCTTCCATCAGTTACTCTTTGATCATTTAAAAGCTGGAAAAAAGCACAATTTGTGTCCACAGTTTGGTTGTATTGGTTTTTAGGATAATCCTTACAAACATCTCTCCACGCTGGATGTGTACCAACGGAAAAACTGTACGTACTAACTGTAAAAATAGAGAAACAACTAAATTGAAGTAATAGAACTCCTGATAAAATTAAATTTAAGATTTTCTTTTGCATAAATATTCGCCCCTTTAATACTTTTTATAGTGAAAATAGACTCTTTAAAATTATACCATACAATACCAGTAAAATGAATAGATTAAAAGTAAAATCTACCTTTTCAATACATTATAATTAAGATATTTTTGCAAATTATCTGTATGTTATATAATTACATCGAAAATAAATGGTGTTTTTACACAAAAGTTCATGTAATAACAATAAATAATGGTGATTTTCCCACATTGTTACATAACAACTCTAAATGAGAAATAAGTCAAGCTATTTCTAAAATAAAAATTAAAAAGCCAGCCAATAGCAT
>CAKSGI010000465.1 GCA_934454005.1 uncultured Eubacteriales bacterium
AGTTAGATCAGAAGATTTACTATCATCATTCAGAATATGTTGGTGGTATGAAAGAAATGACTCTTAAAGAAAAGCTTGCTAAGAAGCCTGAAAGCGTTATTGAACTTGCAGTTAAGGGAATGCTTCCAAAAGGACCTTTAGGAAGAAGCATGATTAAGAAACTTTTTGTTTATGCTGGATCAGAGCATCCACATGCAGCTCAGAAACCAGAAGAATTAACATTTTAGTTAACTGAAAGGAGAAAATAACATGGCTACAGAAAAGTATTATGGAACAGGTAGAAGAAAAAGCAGTGTTGCTAGAGTATATGTAATGCCTGGTAAAGGAAATATAACAATCAATAAAAGAAATATCGATGAGTACTTTGGTCTTGAAACATTAAAGGTTATCGTACGTCAGCCACTTGAAACAATTGGTGCAACAGACAAGTTCGATATCATCGTAAGCGTACATGGTGGTGGATACACAGGACAGGCTGGAGCTATCAGACATGGTATTGCTAGAGCATTAGTTCAGGCTGATGCTGAAAACAGACCAGCATTAAAGAAAGCTGGATTCTTAACAAGAGATTCAAGAATGAAAGAAAGAAAGAAATACGGTCTCAAAGCAGCCAGAAGAGCACCACAGTTTTCAAAGAGATAATGATTGCTTGCGAATCGCAATGCAAATGGAAAGCCCTGAAGAATTTATTCTTCAAGGGCTTTTTCTTTGCATTACGATTCATTTGAATCTAAGAATGACCGAGAAGAAGTGAGCAAAGCGAACGTATTCGAGGTTCATTATTGGATTCGCAAGCAATAGGTAATTAGATGACTGAGATGAGCGAGAAGTAGCAACGCGAATTCGAGCTTATTTCAGAGTTTCGCAGATACGGAACATATATATATTATTCGTTTAAATATTGCTTATGCATTTTCGGCTAATAATATTGCATTGGAGAGGCTCGCAATCTCCTTGAGAATCGTCGGATTGACACTGTTTTCTGCTAACATGGAAATGTATGTGTATCTGTAGCAATGTTAATCTTAAGTTGCTCCATCAGTGGATGGAAGGAAGCGATTGTAGCGATTTATTGAGAGTGACGGATAGGTGGTTGAGAAGGTTAGGAATAGTTTTATTATGGGAGACCTATTGTTGAAAGAATTGTTCATTAGAAAAAGTGGACCAGGATAAACTATCTACTGCTCTTATGCCTGGTGATTGTTTTGAATTCTTTACAGGCTTAACACTTTTTACGCTTTTTACAGAACTAACCTGTTTTACAGGTTTAACAGGACCAATGCCAGTTGCGTTTTCTGTAAAAAAGACGCAATCACCTTTCTTATCTCTAATCCATCCTTTTTCAAACCATCCTAAATGCTTACCGTTGTAACTATAAACAGCATTACCGAATAGATAGGCTACGGGATGCCCATTAAAAAGGTAAATATCTGTTCCGTTTTCTGAATATGCTATTGGTTTACCATGTGAATTATAAAATGTCATAATGTCATCCTCCGTGCTTTTTTTGATAGGTTATGGATAATTGAATCGCTTCGTCCGATTGATATCGATCCATATCGTAAAACACAAAGTTGCATGTGATATTATCGTAGGCATACCATATATGCTTTTTTGTACTATAAGCAAATAAATCAGATAGCTCAATCGAATTCATTTTACAAGCCATAGAACACAATTTATCAAATTGATTTTCATATACAATTCCATGGAGTAATAATTCAAAACATATATCTTTTAAATTTGATGCTATGTAATCTTTTAAATGTTCTCCTAGGGGTTTTGTGCAATCATAATCCATTCTTTATCCCTCCGCATAGCTATAATAAAATAATTATATCACTTGATTGTGCATACTTCAATTTGAAATTTGTTAAAACTCACTAAGAAATACTATCAAATACTGTAAAAATACTTTGAAAACACAGAACATATGTGCTACACTATTAGAAATTGGATTAAAAACTGATATTTCAGCATATAAAATAGGGAAATTATGGAAATTTAAAAGAGTTTAATTTGACGCTTTGGTAGAGAGTGGACGCAGTGCGATAGGTTAGTAGAATTATGTGT
>CAKSGI010000466.1 GCA_934454005.1 uncultured Eubacteriales bacterium
CATTCTAATATATCACCTACAATTTTAAAATTAATACCTGTTAATACTGCTCTAGATTCATCATTAGATGTTGCAAAAGATGTTTGATTTATAATACTTCTGAAATGCTTACTATTAACATATATAATCTTTTTACTTTCTTCTAGTGAGATATTAGGATATTCACTTTTATTTATACCATTTAAATTAAATTCACTATTTTCTGTGTAAATAATAATTTTTAATTCATCAATTACTTCAATATTAATGAACTCATCTGGAAGTTTTCGTACTATATCTAATATATACTTACCTTGAATTATAATACTACCCTCTTTTTCTATATTCATGTTTTCATCAACAGGTATAAAGTTTTGAATAGTAATATCATTATCTGATGCTGTTAAAGTTAATCCTTCTTTAGTTAATTCAAATTTTATTCCAGATAATATTGGTATTAAGTTCTTTGTAGAAATTGCTTTTGATACTTTATTTAATCCTTCCAATAATATGTCTTTTTTAATTTTTAATTTCATTTTAATTCCTTCTTTCTTTTAAAGTTATTTTTATTATTACAGTGGAAACTGTGAAAAACTATTTTTATAGTTGTATATACTAGAAATCACACAATTTTTTCTGTGGAAAAAATTATTGAAACGTTGTTATTTAATTTCTTTTTCTAAGATTTCTATTGTTTTTGATAGGTCTTTATTGATAGATATTTCTCTTTCTATTTTTTCACAAGAGTGCATTACCGTAGAATGGTCTTTTCCGCCAAATTCTATACCTATTTTAGGAAAAGATTCATCTGTTAGTTTTCTACATAAATACATGGCTATTTGCCGTGGAAAAGAAATATTTGAGTTTCTTTTCTTTGATTTCAAGTCATCTATAGATATTTTAAAGTACTCAGCTACAGCTTTTTGAATTTTATTGATATCATTTTTTTCACTTATTCCCTTATTTATATAATCTTTTAAGGCTTCCATAGCAAGATTTAAGTCTATTTCAGATCCCATGATTGTTGAATATGCTACTAACCTAGTTACTGAACCTTCAAGCATTCGTATATCACTACCAAGATTTGAAGCCATGTATTCAATAACTTGATCTGGAATATATTTATTTATTGCTTCCCCAGCAATTCTTTTCTTTAAAATGGCAACTCTTAGTTCAAAATCTGGTGGATATATATCAACAGGTAATCCCCAACAAAACCTTGTTCTTAAACGATCTTCTAATATTTTTAAATCGTCTGGCGAACGGTCTGATGATATAATGATTTGTTTATTATCTCCATATAAATTGTTAAATGTGTGGAAAAACTCTTTTTGAGTTTCTGTAGCACCACCTAAATATTGTATATCATCTATTATTAATACATCAATATTACGATACTTTTGTTTAAAAAAGTCAACATAACTAAAGTTTGTTCCGCTTTCATCTTTCTTATTTATACCAATGAAATCTGAAACAAATTGTTCACTAGTAACATATAATACCTTTTTATTAGAATTCTTTGTAATATAATTGCCTATTGCATGCATTAAATGTGTTTTACCTAATCCACTATTTCCATAAATAAACAAAGGATTATACATTTTACCAGGATTTTCTGCTACAGCCACAGCTGCTGCATGTGCAAATTTATTACTATTTCCGACTATAAAATTATCAAAAGTATATTTAGAATTTAAATTAGTATTAACATATACATTTTCATTACTATAAATAACATTTTTATCTTCAGTATGATTTTTTTCACAGATTTGTGAATTTTCTTCTTCAATATCCTCTTTTAAAACTAATTCAATATCTACATTTTTTCCCGTAACTTCTAAAAATGAATTGATAATTAGAGATTTATAATTCATCAAAATATGGTTCTTATGTATTGCGTAAGGAACTATAATTCTAGCAACACCGTTTTTAAAATCATATAGTTCAGTCTCTTCGAACCAAGTTTGAAATGATAATGAATTTGTTTCTAACTTGATTTTATCTAAAATATTAGACCATAAAACAGATGTATCCATCATTATCACTCCCCCCAAAATAAAGAATAATTAATACAAATTCATTGTAACTTATCC
>CAKSGI010000467.1 GCA_934454005.1 uncultured Eubacteriales bacterium
ATCTTTTGTTGAAAAAGAAATAGATTTATTTGATAAAAAAACTAAAATTAAAATAATTAACAATTGGAATGTTTCAATAAGATCATGTGAATTTAGAAATTTTGCTAAGATATTTTCGATGGATATTACTATTAGAAGAAATATGAATGAGTATTTAAATATAATGAAGTATATGACTGAAAATGAAATTAATCTTTTTGATTTATGCGTAATGCCCGATTCTGAATATACCATTGTTAAAGAAGAAATAGGGAATGCAAAAACAAATTATATATTTGATGTTCTTGAAAAATGTAGAAATATTATTATTAATAATAGTAAATGTGCAAATGTTTTAAGATATTTATTATATACAATGAACAATAGCGTTATTAAATTGCAGCTTGAGTCTCTTCCTCAAGAAACGATGAATAACTTATGTATAAAACGTGGCTGTTATCCATTTGAAAAATGTCCTTGGGTATTTTCACTTTGCCACCATAATCCTAAAGGTGAAAATCTATTCTTTTCAATAGGTATGGAAGGCAGAGATGACGAATTATTAGCTAGGTTTGTTAGATTCTATACTGAATTTAAAGGTGATATATATATTTCTTTAGAAAAAGTGTCAGATTTTGATAATATTGAATCATTAGTTGAGACATTTAATTCTAAACTTTTTGCAAGTCAAGAAAGTTTGAAGCTGATTGTGGAAAAAAATAATATTTATATGTTAGGTTATGAAATTAAGTCAGTTGAAATAATAAAAAAATTAAATGAATTAACAACAGATGGAATAGAAGGATATACCTCATCATTTGAATTTTGGGAATTAAATGAACAACCAGAAATATTTGAAGAGAAAAGAGAAATATTAGCTAATATGTATGAAAACTCAAGATTGGCAATGATATATGGAGCTGCAGGAACAGGAAAATCTACGCTTATTAGCATTTTTTCAAATTTCTTTGATGATAAAACAAAAATATATTTAACAAATACAAATACTGCTAAGGAGAATCTCAAAAGAAGGGTTAAAGCTAAAAATACTAATTTCATGAATATAGCTGAATTCCTATCAAATGGAAATTTTATATTTGCTTCTGATATTTTGATAATTGATGAGTGCAGCACGGTTAGTAACAACGATATGATTAGAATTTTAAATAAGGCTGAATTTAAACTATTGATGTTAGTTGGTGATATTTATCAAATTGAATCAATATTATTTGGAAATTGGTTTTATTTGGCTAAAGAATTTGTTGATAAAGATTCTGTTCACGAGCTTGCAACTCCTTTTAGAACTGAAAATGAAGATTTATTAGTACTATGGGGAAAAATAAGAAATAAAGATACAAAAATAACAGAGTATTTAAATTCTCACCATTATTCAAAAGATTTGGACTCATCAATAATGATTAAAAAATCTGATGACGAAATAATACTATGTTTAAATTATGACGGTTTATATGGTATTAATCAAATTAATAAATATTTACAAGATTGTAATCCTAATAAAGAATTTACATTTGGAATTAATACTTATAAGGTTGGTGATCCAGTATTATTTTGTGAAGTAAAAAGATTTTCTAATATTCTATATAATAATTTAAAAGGCATAATTTCAAATATAGTGGAAGAGGAATCAAAAATATGGTTCGAAATTGAAATAGAAAAACCATTAACAGAATTAGATGTGAACGGTACAGATGTTGAGTTAGTGGGAATCACAGATCATTTTACATCTATCATAAGATTTTATGTTGATAAAGAATTTGAGCACGAAGATGACGATGATGAAAAAAACAATGTTATACCATTTAATGTAGCTTATGCATTATCAATACATAAAGCACAGGGCTTAGAATATGATTCAGTAAAAGTTGTTATTACAAATGATGTAGAAGATATGATTAACTCTAATATTTTTTATACTGCTGTTACAAGATCTAAAGATAAATTAAAAATATATTGGACTCCTGAAACTCAAGATAAAATAATTTCAATCATAAATGAAAAAAAATCAAATAAAGATTTTAATATTCTAAAAAACAAATACAATTTATAAAAACACAAAGCCAGGATAAACT
>CAKSGI010000468.1 GCA_934454005.1 uncultured Eubacteriales bacterium
CCGGCTCCACCTGGAACATTATCATACAAAATTAAATCGTAACAATCATCTTTATCGCTTACAACTAAACCATCAATATCTTTCCTTTCTATATTGAATTCTTGACTAATACCTTCCAATAAAGCATATAAAAGTGACAATGCTTTTGCCTTATTTGAAAGATTTTTAATAGTAATCTTAGCTACATCAGTTTTAAACTTATGTCCTAATGATATACGAGTTATTTTATCCGAAGAACATTTTCTACCTTTATAATTTAAATGTTCACTAGGAAATGATATAATTCCCTCTACTCCTTTTATTATTTCGGTATATCCACACAAATCACACATATAAAATGGATTCTTATTCATAACTAATAACTCATCGTCGGAAGATGTTTCAATTGTAATATATTCATCTTTACCAATTATAAGTTTATTATTATCCAACTTCCCATCTCCAATATAAGACGTTGAGCCGGCATATGTCTTCTTTGGTTTTTTTGTTGAACTTTCCTTGGTAAATCCTGTCTTAAAGCCATAAATAGGTACAATAAAATAATCACTTACATGTTCCATATGCTCTACACCACAATATCTACACCTTTTTAAATTAGCATTTATTTCACTAACATTCTCTCGCTCACAATTTGAACAAGTAAAATAATAATATTTTGTAAAGTTTCCTGTTTTTGGTAATGTTATATACCTTGAAGTGAATTTGGTTTTATCTACAATTACTTCAGATTCTGGAGCATATTCAGAAATCGCTATACTTAAATCTCTTGACAAATCATATTTTTGATCAATTTTACCTTCGTTCCAAATCTGCAATTCGACAACATCAACCGGAAACCCATACTTTGGTATAACATTGTATTTTGATAAATTTTGAATAACTTTTTCGTTTTTAATCTTCCGTATTTGTTCTTTATAATAATTGGCTGCTTCCAAATCATCTCTATCTTTTGCGTCCTCTTTTGCTGTCTCAAATTGATTTATTAGTTCAATAATTGAATTTTCAAAATTATCAAGATAATCACCATTTGCCTTTAATCTATCTAACCATTTAAAATCACAATACAAATTATAAGTTGATTTGTCCAAAAGTTTATTATTGATAAAATCATTTAAATCTTGTGGTTTTGATTCCAAATACTCTTTAAATTTTTCAATTCCACCTTCACACACCAAATGTTCTAAATTTTTAAAATAATAACTATTTTTTCTAAAAAACATTCCAAAAGCAGTAGCTAACAAATGGCGTAATATAATTTTTTCATTTGTTATTTTGAACTTTGGTGGTTTAATTTCACCAGTAATCATTTTTTCGGGGTTTTCAAAATATGTATAATCATGGGAAGTATTTCCACAAAAAGTCAACACAAATGCTGAACTATCATCTCTTCTACCTGCTCTTCCAGCTCTTTGTACATAATTAGCTGGAGTTGGGGGAACATTTCTCATAAACACTGTTTCAAGACCACCAATATCCACTCCCATTTCAAATGTAGTTGAACAACTTAAAATATTAATATTTTTCTTTTTAAATTCTTTTTGATATTCCTTTGCTGTTTCAACCTTTAATTGAGCAGTATGTTCTTTTATATTAATTCTTTCTATTTTTTTATTAATATATTCTTTTCGATAATAATTGTTTTTCAATATCAAATCTGGGTCACATTCTACCAATTGACCAACACATTCTTTCGATGGACATACATTATGTACATTATATGGTGTTAACCTCCCACACCTACTGCATTGATAAAATTTTTCTTTTTTATAATTTTTTAGTATATATTTAGAGGAGGATATTTGATATACTGTATCGCTTATGTTTTGAGATTTTTCAAATAAATTTGCATCTATTCCTACAACTTTAAATAGACTGGTAATGACTTCAACTGCAGTTTCTCTATTGCACTCAAATACTCTAATTATGTAATCAATTATATCATTATTCTGCGATTCACGTACCGGAAGCAAACTTTTAATATTTCCATCTTGTTTATAAGTACAATTTTGGGAATTGTTATTAATAGCTTTTTTTAATTTTACATAATTTTCAAAACGTCTATATCCTA
>CAKSGI010000469.1 GCA_934454005.1 uncultured Eubacteriales bacterium
TGCCTTGCCCTTGTATGTACTCATGACACCTTGAGCCGCATCCTCCACCACTTTCAGATTATGTCTCCTTGCAATATCCATTATTGTATCCATTTCGCAAGCTACACCTGCATAATGAACTGCCACAATAACTTTCGTCTTATCTGTTATGGCCTGCTCAATCTTCGTTTCATCAATATTCATAGTATCAGGTCTGATATCCACAAACACTAATGTTGCCTTTGTTAAAACTGCAGCAGTGGCTGTACTTGAAAATGTATAACTTGGCAAAATAACTTCATCACCTTCTTTTAAATCACATAATAACATTGCCATTTCAAGTGCGGATGTTCCACTTGTAGTAAGTAATACTTTTTGTGCATTAAATCTGTTTTCAAGCCATTTATTGCACTTTTTCGTAAAGGGTCCATCGCCACATATCTTTAAATTTTCTACCGCTTCCTTCATATACTTTAGTTCGTTGCCAGTATATGGTGGCTCATTGAAATTTATCATCTTTTGCTTTCCTTTCTTCAATTTTCTTCTTTACTGATAGTATTCTTTCCGTTGTTTTGAATTGTAAATTTATAAACATAATAATTCTCGTTTATTTTATCAACTCTTTCACAGCTTATATTTCCAAAACGATATTCCATATAATTTATCATATTGGTTATATTATAGTCTTTATGTACAACATAATAGATACTCTTTTTGAGCAATAATTCCCCAAAATCCCTGCACTCATATTTCTTTAGATAATTATTTATCAGTGGACTATTGGTTAACCAAGGCTCCAAATAAACAGTTTTTTCATTACTGTTGCATAACACATCCGATGAACTGTTGCATAGTTCATCTATTGCCAACACATATGTCCTATCTGAATGACTGAAACAATACTTATTTACTTCGTTGTAATCACAATTTGCCGTTCTTATATTTGAATAAAAACCAATTCTACTGATTAGCATCAGAAGCGAAGCACCCAATATTACCCAAATACAATAATTCTTTATTTTATGATTAGACTTATTTATTGTTTCAAAAAGAATAGGTATGTCTAATAATAAAACGATGAGAAATATTGATAGAAATACTCTTTCCGGCAACCTTGCCATCCATACCAGATATGATATTATTAGATATTTTCCCACTATAGATAATAACCATAATATTACTTTTCTCTTACTCTCTCTACGCAAACCAATTAACAATATAATGTCTAGAAATATCATAAATAATGTATATTTCCAGTAATTTATAAAGCAATTTCTTATTAAATAATATATCACCTTAACGGACTTAATAATGAAGTTATCTCTTTTATTTTCAGCAACAGCATTTCTTATAAGACTAATTTTTTCTGTTGTTACATCACTGTCCAAAAGCAAACTGTATGTGTTTGTCACGTAATAATCTCTATCTGATATTCCAGATTGCTTGCATTTTTTTTCATATTCTTCATTTCCCCAAAAGTAATAATTATCATATAAATCAGATCTTACACTATTGTATTCTTGATATTCTTTCCAACTATCACTAGAATAAGCCACTTTATCTGCACCCATTCCAACAATCGTTATACCAATAACTACAGTCATTATCGGTAATATTCCCTTCAACAGCCCTTTAACATTTTTTTTGTTTCCATAATCATTCCATAAAGCTACTATTAAAAAAAACGGTATTGCCATTAAAAAGACATCTTTTCTTACTTCATATGCCAAAAAGCATAATATACCTATTCCAATATAGGAATCTCTCTTTAAATATTTAAATATTGCTGTTCCTGAAAGTATTGCAGCTATAACTGTGAATTGTTGCACTATAAAGCAGTTAATGTAAATAATTAAAATTACAATTGCTATCAAAACACTTTTCCATGTACGTATATCTTTTTCTTTTTTTAAATCAATTAATATACTACTTAAAACTATCCATAGCGAAACAATAATGCAGGCACAGAAAAACAAACCATACCAAGATACATTTGGTATTAATATATATAACTTACTTAACACAAACGACAATGGATAGCCCATAAATATGGAGTATGCGGAATACTCGTCCCCCTACATTCC
>CAKSGI010000470.1 GCA_934454005.1 uncultured Eubacteriales bacterium
TGACAAATCACAGTTTTTCAAATTCTCATCTTTTAAAAGACTTAACCAAGCTGGAGTATTTGCAAGTACAATATTTGGTTTGTATTTTAATAATAACTTTGAAAAATCTTCAGGACGGAAAAGTGGAATTTGTTGAAGTTCCATACCTTTACTTAAGCCAAGATGAGTTGTATTAACAGCCCCATATGCAGCAAAATACGGAATAAAATGAAGCATTTTCATACCAGGTGTAAAATCAAGTCCGACTAAATCATGTTGTTTTACCAAGGCATTACGATTATAGTCTGTTATTGGAATTGGTTTACCAATGCCTGTACTAGTACCAGAAGTATGCGTAATAAGTGACAGCTCATCGGAACCACTTTCAACTGGTTGTAATTGTGTATATCTACTATTTCTTATCACGTCATCTAATGTAACAACATTTCCAGAGAGCCTGTTTGTAACCCCATTAAACAATGAATAAGCTCTAACAAGTGGTGGCATAAAAGAATTCATAAATTTATCAGAACAGACTACTATATTTTTTATGCCAAACTTAGAATGTAACTCTTCTGTATCTTTTTTTAATGTTTTTGCATACAACAAGTCTAAAGAAACAATATCAGTTATTTTTTCATCTTCTATGTATCTTTTCATCTTATCAGTTGATGTTGTCGGATCAATAAAATCACACACAGCACCAGTCATATCTAATGCATAATCAATATCACAAGTTCGAGCTACATTTGGCATCATAACCAAAACTCTTGAATTATTTGCACTATCAATACCTAAAGATGCAAAAGCTTTAGCTACGGAATTCCAATTGCTAAACATTTCATCATAAGATATATTTTTTCCATCTTCGCTAATTGCTATATTAGACGTTCTGTATTGGTTGTTGTCCTTTATAAGCTTCCAACTTCTTATAGCAGGAACTGTCAAATCTTTCCCTTTTAATACTTCTTTATAATAATCATGAATATTTATATTGTTCACTTTTTCCATATAAAATCCCCTTCTCGTTATATGATATAATAACATCGACCCTAATAAAAGTCAAACTAGCATTATAAAAGTCAAAGTAAAATTACTATTTGTTAATAAATTTTTTGGTTTTGGTTTTAATTTTATCTTTCGCCAAAAAAGCATTATTTTTACCGAGTTCCAAACCATCAAGAAACGAAAACACCTCATCTGGTTCATTAATAGTTTTATCATGAAAGCATTCATCGAGAGCATCATGAATTGTCAAACCATAACCAAAATTACAACGTTCAACAATTCCATTTTGAAAAGTATCCAAATAATTATTAGGAACATTATCACGAACTAATTGAGGCTGAGATTCAAATATCTCCCATTTTAAAGTTGATAATTTATCTCTTAAATCATCTGTTAATTCTTGAATAGAATATTCAGCATCATTAGGGATAATATAGTTTTCTCCAATATTAAAATAAAATTTATTATCATATTGTTCAACAGCAATTGGAACTATTTCTGCACCAGTTTCTTGCGCCATTCTAACAGCACCAGAAAAAAGTTTCATAACAACTAAATTTGGTGAAACATTCCAAGCTCCTTCTGGAAATATAAGTAAATTACCATTATTGTTTAATAATTCAACAGATCTATTATATGCAATTTTTCGGTCTTCACGATTTTTTGTTTCCAAAGGGATAACTCCATTTAATTTTAACGCTTGATATATTGGCATTCGATATATATATCCAGGATCACCTAACATCAAATAAGCTGGAGCAGCTAATACTTGAAATGCTCTTTGCACATCGTTACCACCAACATGAGTGCAAGCAAAGATTTTAGGAGTATCATTATCAACAGTATGTTTATCATTTAATATGATTATATCCTCTTTAGAAAGTAACTGATCCAACTTTAAAATGCCTTCTATTAAAAAATGCATTTTTTTTCTAAGTTCTATTCCTTTTAAACTCTTACCATTATCATATTCATATTTACGATATTCAGCATAATAATTAGCTAATTCATCGATAGCCATTCTACGTTTTTGAAATAAACTAACCTTATTAAAATAAGACATAAAAATACCCCCT
>CAKSGI010000471.1 GCA_934454005.1 uncultured Eubacteriales bacterium
GTTATTGGTTTTCCACACACTTTGCAATATTCTATCTGTTCTAATTGCTTTTCTTCTATTTGCTCTGATTGGTTGTTTTCTATTTGTTCTGATTCATTGATATTATAATTTTGTTTTTCCATTACAATCTGTCTCCTTGTCTATATTTATAATTATTTTCTATATTATTTTTATTAATATATTTATTAGTATTAGGATTACTTAAGGTTGTTCCTTTTGATTCCTTAATGTCATATTTATCGTTTTCTTTAGTACCCGTATTAAATTTGTTTAAGTCCTTACTTACATTTTCTTTATATGGTTTAATCTTTACATAAATATGATTAGGATTTCCTTTGCCTGAACTTTTCCTCTCTATTAATCCTTTTTCTTCTAACATTTTCAGTGCAGCGTAAATCGGTGGTTCCGACCTGGACAGTTTTTCTGCCATATGCTTTACTGTATAAATTACATACACTCTTCCCTGCTCATCAATCATATCGTTTTGTTTCGACAATGAAACTCTTCCAAGCAAAAGAGTATATACTGAAATGGCTAAACTTGATAAACCTTCATTCCAGATAAATCTTGGACAAGGATCAAAGTCCGCTAATCTTGTTTCTTTTTTTATGTATTGTTTCATTTTTCCCTCCTGTGCTTCATATTTTTTAGTGGTGTAAATGTATATTGCAAGATACGCATTTGTAGCCACAAATGCATTCTAATTAGGAACACCCTAACACCCTGATAACAACAAACGCCAAGAGTAAAACCTACTTTTTCTGTAGATTACTTCTTGGCGTTTTTTATTGTTATTAAATTGTCTTTCCCAGGTCTGACCTAATTAGTTTAACATAAAGATTTTTTTATTCATAAAACTGTAACTGCTAAAATTTTTTTATTTTCACAGTGGGAATGTTAAAATAATAGTTTTATAAAATGCACTTCCCGACATAATGTCGCAAAGTTAAAGTTTGTTCTGCTAAACTTTTTGTTTGTTATTAAATCTTTATGGTTATATTTTACTCTATTAATATCGCAATGTCGAATTCTAGGATGGTCTATTTTTGTTGAAAAATGCATCTACTATGGTTTATTTTTAGAAATAATAAAAAAGTGGTTGGGACACGGGGTCCCAACCTGATACACTTTATAATTTGAAATCTGATATAGATAGTATTTACATATGCTATATACATTAATAATGCAAATGTGTGTCTATCTTTTAGAGCATTTTGACTATCCTTTCAACTTAATATCACTGTGTAATAACTTCATATTTGCCCTATCTTTAACCTTAATATAATTTCTAACTTTTTATCATTTAGCCACATAAATACACAATCTCATCCAATAAACGTTCAATAAGTTTATAAATATCTACAGCAGGATTCATCTGTGTAATATCTTTATCCATTTCTTTTCCCTCGTTTTTCCAATGATTTTCCAATAATTTAGCATTTTCTATTGCCGCTCTTATTCTTTCATTACCATTGCTCCCTAAAATTTTCCCTATAGTTCCGTCAGATGCTTTGATTTTCTTTGTGTACCTTGTAACTCCTAAGCATTCCTTAATTAATCTTATTATAGCTCGTTTGCTATTATCCATATTAGGTTCTAAATTCTGAAAATGCATAACCAACCAAGTCTCAAATAATAAATTTGAATAATCTAATATATAATGATTTTTAGAGGCTTTCATCAAAGAAATTACTTCTTGAATATTATCTGGTGCATCACAATCAAACACTAAATGTTTTTCATAATACAAATACTTTCTAGCATTCTCTTCTACTTCTAAAAAATCCTCTGCGTATTTGTATACATGCATAGCATTCCCTTCTGTATTGATTGGTTCTATTGCTATATCTGAATATTTTGCATGCAAATTATTATCAATGTAATTTCTAAAATAATTCAAGTAGTTATATTCTGTATGTCCTTCACAAAAAATTAAAATTTTACCTGCATTTTCTGGTTTCGGATTTATAATCTTTCTTTCACCATTGACTAATCTTGGCATAACCACTCACCTACCATTTCTGTGTATATGTCATCATCAGACAATACTGGTATAGCAC
>CAKSGI010000472.1 GCA_934454005.1 uncultured Eubacteriales bacterium
CTCAGTTGGCTAGAGCATACGGTTCATACCCGTAGTGTCGAGGGTTCGAATCCCCCTCTCGCTATTTTTTTATGCCTTAAAAACCAAGAGTTTTTAAGTATAGTTAATACAGAAACTATGGATGTCAATAATATAAAATCATATTTGTATGCTTTATCTACTGCCATATCTTCTAATATTTTTAATAATAATTCTGGTGATATACGAATACATTTCCGATATTATGACAAGGATAAGTGTGGTTATGTAAAATTGGCTGCGATTAAGGGAAATCAGATTTTCGTTCAAGATATGACATTTATTCCATATGATAAAGAAAACATGATTAATAAATCATATGAATGTAAAAGGGCATTGATAAAAAGTATAAATTGTTCTTATGATTATAAAAGTGACAACAATGCCATTTGGAAAGATTATTTAACATATACTTTTTATAATTTAAAAATAGGAACTATTCCATATTTATCATTTGGTATTTCATTAAAGAACGACATTAGATATAAAAATCTGTTTTATTTCTTAAATTATATTGCTTTTTTTGAAGAATATTTACAAGAAAAGGTTGAAACATTGAATAATAACTATAATTTGGAATACATATTATATGGAGGTGATGAATAAATGTCAAAAATATCTAAATTGAATGCTTTTACAACTATGGTAGAATATATTGATTGCGGTGAAACTCAAATCGCTAATGATATATTTAAAATTATAAATCGCTCTCAAAACCAAGACAAAAAAAATAATGTAATTTCTAGTTATATATCATTAACAAAAAAAGAAGAAAAATATTTTAAAGAAAAATTTATAATTAAAGAAGAATAATGCAATAAAGAGCAGGATTGATCTCCTGCTCTTTTGTATTGTGTTATATTCTATTCATCGTCTTCTTCGTATCCACTACACTCCCCTTTGTGATCGCAAAATTCACATTCACAATCATCTGTAAAAATTCCCGTTTGCCAGCACAATTCGGTTGGATAAATAGATTCGTTATTTGGTACATTTTTCATAGTAAATTCCTCCTGTGAGTTATATTTATATGATTGTATATTATATCATGTATTGTGCAATGTTTAAAGTTTGAACTTACGTTTACCACATACTCCCACAGTTATTGCATTTATGTGTTTTATCTATTTCGCTACTTGAAAGATTAAACATGCCGATTGATACCGCTCTATTTACTGTAGAAATTTTAGAAGTGTTAGTCGAATGACAATATAGACATTCGATGTTATGAGTTAATATTTTGTATATTAATTTGACTCCTATATCTTTATATTGATTTTCACAATCATTGTGATATAATTGGTTTAAAAAGAAAAATAGGATAAGATATGACTTTAGAAGAACAAAAGATATTATCACCAAGACCAGTTATACCGCCTCTATTGAAAAAGAAAATAAAGTTCTTTTCAAATTGTAATGTGAAGTCAACTGAAATTGCTTTATTTAATCAAGCTTTACAATGTGTAGCAAAACATTTGGAACATGATAAGATTGATTTATCAGAATATTTTGTGTTAAATGTGATATTCACAGAGGATGGCTCAATATCATTCCACGAAGATGATGATAGAAACAATGGTTCTCAGATTTATATGGCAATATATAGAATGAATAAGTTACGAAAAATAAATGCCAATATATTTATGCTATTTGTTTTTGTTGAGGAATTAGCTCATTACTATTGGCGTATGTATGATGAAACAGTCATAAAATATAAGGTAGTTGAGATAATTAATTACATAGTACCAAATTTAACCATAGACGATGTGAAAGGATGGGGTTTGAATGGATTATAGTAAAATTGCAGGATGCATAACAAATATAGAAGATGATACTATTAGAATTGATGATTCTAAATTTCCTATTACTCCTCTTCCTGTAATTGGTGAGGAATTTCTTGGAACTGAATTAGGCACATTGGTATGTGCAACTGAGAATTAAATATATCTAAAAGAAATAGCCCTACATAATCGTAGAGCTATTTTTATATTGTCTATAAGTTGTCAGATAAGTATAATCTGAATGTATGTTTAGGCGGTTT
>CAKSGI010000473.1 GCA_934454005.1 uncultured Eubacteriales bacterium
TGGGTTATCTATTGTACCTATTCCATCAATTACATTATTATGTTTTACTATATTCCCTTCAATGGAATCATATCTTTTTTCACCATAATAAACTTCAACAGTATATTTACCCAATTCTACGTTATCATCATTATACGAAATCAATGCATTAATATAATTTGATACAGAAAAATTTCTAAATATATGAAATAAATGTGTAACATCTTCTTCATTTTCATTTAATACTTTAAAAGTCAAGTTATCACTAGACGTTAATGATCTAGTTATACCAGAAACAACAAACACATTATTATCATTAATTTCAATTTCATGTGGTGTATCTATACATTTATTATCATTCAAATTACATTTAGCTAAAATACTTTCGTCTGTTTGAAAAACCTTATTAATATCAATATATTTATCTTCACCATTTACATTATTTGTATGTAATGATGCATAATAGTAATAATCAGTATCATTAGTATCAAATTGTAATTTTATTTTTTCTATACTATTATCATAAACAATATTTTCATCGCTTAAATCAATAGTATAAAGTCCAGGATGTGTAGTTTTTATAGTTTTTATCAATGTTCCATAAGTGCTTTTACTACCATCATTTATAATAATTTTTTTATAATTTTCGTCATAATATACTTTTATTGTTTGGTTATAAGAAGATATAAATAGTTTAATTTTACTCAATTTTTCTTTCGAAGTTCCTTTAACAAATTGATTACTTGATGTTGTAGCTCTATATGAATTATCAAAATCTATTTCACTAACATCAGAAATACTACTATATGAACTTCTCATTGTATTATATGGAAGATAAATATATGTATTTTTATCTGCTCCCCAAGAATTTTGAGTAATCCATG
Source organism: uncultured Eubacteriales bacterium (assembly GCA_934454005.1). Next base: position 864 of record CAKSGI010000473.1, read on the forward strand.
CACCTTTTATTGTATGTAAAGTAGCAGTATTAGACGAACAAGTATATGTTCCATCGGTTTTTTTTGTTGCATTTGTTAGTTCGAATTCAGTCTTATCTAAACAAATATTATGAGTATAATCATCATCCCAACCAATTATTGACAATGCATGATTTACCGCATTTTTTGGATTCCAACCATAAGGAATATAATATATAACATTTTTCCCATTTGTGTTTAGTACTTTTTCTTCTTCTATTGGAGTATACTCAACTGAAAGATTAGTATAGGCACCAACCCCAACATATAATGAACCATTATTAACAATTTGATTTTTTAATATTTCTACCAAAGCATTAACTTCATCTTCATTCTCATTTATTAAAGGATTGAAGAATAATGAACCTTCTACACTATATTGTGTATTGTCAAAGTTAAGTACTTCGTATGACGATAAAGGTTTATTAACACTATAATCATATTTCCAATATTGATTATCAGTTATACTATTATCCTTGTTATAATCTACACCATTACTACAATTACCTTGACATTTAACAGGAGAAACCCCTATTGCTGTGGAATTTACAAACCTTAGCATATTTCCACCTTCATTTAAATTATTACCTAAAACTGTAGTGTTTTTAGTTATATAAGGATTATTCCCTATATCTAATGCTCCATTAAATGCAGTAGCATAATCAACTTGCTTTTCTGAAAAAGTTAGCATAGTTTGTTTGTTAGTTTTTATTGCCAAATGACTTTCTAAAGATGTAGAACTTGAAAATGCCCAACATAAACCTTCACTACCTTGATCATAAATGTTAGTGATGTATCCATCATCTCTTAAATTATAATAAGATAGTGATTCAATACTTTCTGCAGCATCCACACCATGTTTTTCAATTATAACATCATTTTTATATGAATGTTCTACTATAAATTCTTCGGGAATATAACCATACTCACTAGTTTTACCAGACTCCAAATATTTTATAAATTCAGGATTTAAATATGGTTCTTCTTCCTTCTTATTTTTTTCAGTCAAAATTATTTTTCCAGTTTCTTCATAAACTTCCTTTATATAATTTTGAGCTGCTTTGGGCAAATAAGCATAATATTCAGTTTTTAAAACTCTATCTATCTTACTTATTCTATTAAAGTTAAAAAAACCAACAATTCCCACAACGACGAGTACACAAGTTACTATCAAAAAA
>CAKSGI010000474.1 GCA_934454005.1 uncultured Eubacteriales bacterium
TTTTTAACGTTTATATCAGCAATAATAAAAGCTAACTTAAAAAATAAGTTAGCAGAGTATTTGCATGATAATAGTAGTGAAACATTAATAACTATATTTAAAGAAATAGAAAAAATTGAAGTAACTAAAATAAATGGTGTATATGTTAAAAAATACGCATTGACATTAAAACAAAGAAAAATATTACAGGCTTTAAACATTACAGAAGATAAAATTGACGGATATATAAAAATGCTTAATCATTCAAGTATTTAGTTTTAGTTATATAAATGATGAAAAGTTTAGGTTTTATATAAGTTTCTTGGCTACACATTTTATCAACTTCCTTTAACAACTTTTTGAATTAATTATATCAAAGAAAATTGTAAATGTCAATTAAAAATGCAGGTAAGTGGCATTTGAAAAATGTTTGAAAAATGTTCGTGAGTTATAAAATGAAAGATTATTGAAATAAATTCTATAATATGTCTGAAATTTGAACCAAACTAATAAGATGACCATATAAGTCATCTTATTTAACATATAAAGTCATTTCATTAATATAAGAAATAGGATCAAACCATTTTTTAGCTTTTGATAATGAATCCTCACACATCTTAGTATATGATTCTTCATCTAAAATAACCATCTTATCCAAGTATTTTGATAATTCGGATTTTTCTTTAAAGATAAAGCCATTCTTACCATCTTCTACTAATTCAGGTAAACCACCTAAATTAGATACGATTAATGGCTTTCCTAAAGCCATTGCTTCCATTGCTGAGTAAGGTCCATTTTCATACCATTCAGATGGAAGTACAACACATCTAGAATTTCGTACATAATTAGTAAGTTCTTCGCCTGATTTAAATCCTAATAATTCTACATTAGTGATATTATTAGATTTAACATAATTCTTTAATTCTTCTTCCAAAGGTCCAGTACCTAATACTTTTAAGGTATAATTCTTATCCTTCATAGTATCAATTAAAGTCTTTACACCTTTTTCTTTAGATAATCTACCAAAGAACAGAATATATTTATCATCATGATTATTTAATTCATACTTTGTATCAACCGGAAGAGGATTTCTCATCCATTCAATCTTACTAGTTGTGAATTTACCTTCTCTAAGCTTATCTCTATAAAACATAGATGGACAAATGAATAAATCAACCATATTATACCAACCATGTTTTCTAATTTGGTTAGCTTCATAAGTAGATAATATACTCATAAGCTTAGAGCCATGAGCACAGTTATTCTTCTTACAGTTAGAGAAATCTCCATGTAAACACTTCTCACAAATATTACCATTAGCATCTAACATAGTATATGCAGGACATACACAAATTAAATCATGCATTGTCCAAAAGATTGGTAGATCTTTATTATACTCTTTAATAGCATCAATGACAGAGCATGTTAATTGCTTATGAACAAGATTTAAAATTACTAAATCTGGCTTCTCAGCTTCACATAACTCTTTTGTCTTTTTGTAAGCTTCCTTTGAATATGCAATATGCATAATCATATTAAGTTTAGACTTAATGCCACCTTTAACCGATGCATTAGAAATAAAATATTTAGATTGTTCGCATTCGATATTCTTTTCATCCTGCATAGCTAAAAAGCACACATCGTGTCCTTGTTTCTTAAATGCTTCTGCAACAGTGAAATAATATCTTTCAGATCCACCTTTCATATAGTGGAATTTATTGATTAATAAAATTTTCATAAATATATACTTTTTTATCTCTTATTATAATTTTTGTTGATCCAGTTCATATATTCACCAGATTCAACATTATGAAGCCATTCTTGGTTATCTAGGTTCCACTTAATTGTTGCAACAATTCCGGTATCGAAATTGTGCTCAGGCTTCCAACCAAGCTCTGTTTCAATCTTTGTTGGGTCCATAGCGTATCTTAAATCATGTCCTGGTCTATCTTTAACATAGTTAATTAAGCTTTCAGGCTTTCCTAAAGCCTTAAGGATGGTCTTAACAACCTCAAGGTTTGTTCTTTCATTATGTCCACCGATGTTGTATACTTCACCATCGCGACCTTTATGCACGAT
>CAKSGI010000475.1 GCA_934454005.1 uncultured Eubacteriales bacterium
ATTTACTTGTTGCGTTTCTAAATTATTATTGCTAAATATATTTAAACTTTCTTCTTGTCTTTTAATTCTTTTCTGTGTTTTTTCTAATGCTTGTCTATATTTATCTTTTAGTACACCTAATGTATCTTCACTTAAAACTCTTTCAAACTTTTTATTTAATAATACTCTTTGTTTTTCTACATCATAGCAACCAATTATAAATTTAGGATCTAAATAATATGTTATTTTTCCGTCTTGTGATTGTACTTCATTGTAGAAAGCACCAAATTTTTCGCCATCTAAATCAGCACTATCTCCAAACATATTGACATATTCAACAGGAATACGCATTAAAATTATTTTTTGTGAATCTTGATGTTGCCAATTTTCTAACTTTGTTTTTAAAGTTTTAATATCACCTGTGTCTAAACCTATGCTAGTATAATAAAGTGAATTATCTTTTGTTCTTAATCCGGTGTTGAATATTGAATTGACAACTTCATCAGAATTTCCAGATCTTCCAGTTCCGTGTCCTAAACAAAAATATCCATTTTCATTTAAAATATCACTTAAATCTTCTAATGTAGTATATGTAGGTAAATCTGAATGTTTTTGTCTGTATAATTGTCTAAAATAATCAATTTGATTAATATATTTATTTTCATTTTCATTATATACCCATATACCAATTAAATCTTCAAATGGTATAGCACCAATTTGATTATTATGTACTTTTTCTGCTGGTGCTTCCAAAATCATTGAATTTCCAGTCATATAAAAAGTTTTATCACCGCCTTGCGTCCAAAATATTTCGTTATGGTGTGGATCAGTAGAAATAGTTTCTTTTGGCCTTACATAACCACTATTAATAATATCTGTAATTTGTCCTGTTCCAGTTTTTCTGCCAATTACTCTATAAACTGATGTTGAAACAGTACTCATAGCATTTGGCAAATTTTTACCTATTGCCATATCATTAATAAAAACTCTATTTCTAGCATTTACAATACGATCGTTATTTAAAGTATCTATGATAATCACCTCTAATCTTCTTTGTCTCTAGTATTTATACTCATAGGACTACTTATTTTATTATTTGTGTCTTTAATCCATATATAGTATTTTTTATATTGGTATATTGAAATTGAAGCTGTATTGTTTTCAATTTTTTTCCAACAAATATTATTACTATCCGGTGTGCTTTTAGTTGATTTAACACAATATTCTGTGGCGTCACCAGAAGTTGTAATATTCAATTTATTGTTTTTAATATCTAGTGCCTCAATTTTAGCACTCATTTCATCGCCAACTTTTACATAGTATGAATTACTTTCATTGTTTCTAGGTAAAAGGTTAATAGCTGCAACTACTGTAAACACACATAGAACAATAACACCAGCAAATACTATAAATGATGTAGAATTATTATTTTTCATTATTTCACCTCCGTATAATCTTTAAATAATTTTACATATATAGGTTTTATTAATTCTCCTATAACAAATGTAATTAAACATATTCCTAAAACTATTAAAACATTGATAATTCCAATACCGTCAACAATAAAGAATTTTGATAAACCAGTAGTTAAAACTATCACTTGTACTATCATTAAAATACCAACACCTAATGACAATCTTTTGTTATCAAATAAATTTTTGTTTAAAACCGACTTTTTTAAGTTTCTACAAGACAAAGAATATAACAATTCATTTGCCACTAAATATATAAACATTAAGGATCCTGCTATATTTGCGTCTTGAGTTTTTGCATAATAGATAAATAATACAATCATTATTATTGACTTAAATATTGCACTTATGACTATCTTTGATGTTAAAAACGGAGTAAAGAAACTAGAATTTGATCTATTAGACGGACTATTTTCCATAACATCACTATCAGATTTTTCAAAAGCAAGCATAATGGCTGGTATTGAATCCGTAACCAAATTAATCCATAATAATTGTAATGTTGTAAACATCTCCATATTTAATAACATAGATACAAAGACTAATATAACTTCTACAATATTACCTGCTAATAAATAAAGAATAACTTTTTTAATATTAGCTGTT
>CAKSGI010000476.1 GCA_934454005.1 uncultured Eubacteriales bacterium
GTTAATATGTGGATAATGTGTGAAAAGCTTGTGAATATGTGGTAAAATAGAAAACATGAAAGTAAAAATAAGCAGAATACGTATAATATTAGCAATAATATTGGTTATGATTACAATATTGGGAAATAAAAGTTACATAAAAACAATAGAAGCCAGTGAACCAAATAGCAAACAGTTAGTACAGTGTACTGATAATTGGGTTATTTACAGATATAGAGACGCACAAAATAATGTACAATTTGACATTCGTTATAAGGGAAAGACTTTAGATGAATTGAGAAGTGAGGGGGATAATGTCATGTATGTTATTTATGATGAAAATGGAGGCGGATTAGGTTCTAAGTATTGGTATAGTGATGTAATTTATTGGGATGAGGTATATGATGATATATTAAATAAATTAGAATATTGTTGTATTCAGTTCTTCATACAAAGAGAGGGAAACAATATTAGCTCATATATGATTCCAATTTGTGAAGACAATAAGATATCACCTTTGGTTGAGTCGGTTAGTTATGGTGCGGAATATGCAATGTATAATTTGATAAAAGGAGAACCAAATAAATTAAAAGTTTCATTAAGAGTAAGTGAGCCCTTGAAAGCAAATGGCAAATTGTCAGTTTCAAAAAGTGTATTATTAGGTACAGGAGACGTAAAAAGAGTTAAAATATCAAATTTGAAATTTGAAAATCATACAGATGAAGTTTCGGTAGATGGAATTAGTAAAACAATAAAGTATTCTATGATTACATATGATTTGGAATTGCCTGATAAAATTTATGTTCCTAATAATGATGATTCGGAACCGGTTACAGCTGTTATGTGTTATTACAGTTTTAGATTTAATGGTGTGTTAGGAAAAGATAGCAATAATTCGGTTAAGGAATTGAAAATGGTAGTGATTACTCCTACAAGTGATTCCTTGATAAGTATGGTTGATACATTAAAATTTGAAAAAACAAATTATAGTATCAACGTTGGAAAGCAGATAAAATTGTCTCCAATTATTTTGCCATGTGATGCTACAACAACAAAATTATTATGGTCAAGTAGCAATAGTAAATACGCAACAGTGGATTCAAATGGTAATGTAATAGCAAAGAAAGCAGGAGCCGGTAAGACAGTAACCATATTTGCAAAGACCACAGATGGCAGCAATATTACATCGTCAATAAAATTAAAAATAAATAGAATTTTAGTAAAAAAAATAATATTAAAGGCACCAAAGACTATAAAAGCAGGTAAGAAAACAAAGATTAAAATAACTATAAATTCCGATGCTACTAACAAAACTGTAAAATGGTCTGTCAATAATAAAAAATATGCAAAGATTAGTTCAAAAGGAGTTTTAGTTACCAAAAAAGAAGGAAAAGGAAAGAACATTAAAGTCACTGCACAGGCTAAAGATGGAAGCAATAAAAAAATCACGGTTAAGATAAAAATAAAATAGAAATATGTCGGTATTTTATTAAAATGTGAAAATATAAGATGTTTCGCAATATATTGCTATAGGAGGTTACATATGAAAAAGAAAATATCAATTATAATGGCGTTGGCTCTAGTTATAGAGTTGATTGGATGTTTGGGTGCAAACAAAACAGATATAAATGCGGAGACAACAAATGTGATTACGCAAAATTGGCAAAACTACTCGGAGGTATGGGAGACGGGACAGGAATATATGACCCAAAATAAATTTAGTTCTACAAATACCAGTATAAAAGCAGACATAGTATCTACAGGTTTTGCTGCAAATTATGACACAGATGTACCTGATGATGCATATTCTATTGGAGGAATGTGGGGTGACAACCCATATCAGATAAGATCAACAAATACTGTAAAAGTTGTTCCGGGAAATACTTATAAGTTTAAATTTACAATTAAAAATGGAATGAAAAAATCAAAAACAGAAGTTACCGAAAAAAATATAACTGTTGCAGTAAACAGCAATATAAAGGGTGATAGTACTACATTTTTAATGAAAACTATTACAGTTCCGGCAGGAGTATCAAAACAGTATGAGTTTGATGTCCCGATTAGTCAGGACTACGG
>CAKSGI010000477.1 GCA_934454005.1 uncultured Eubacteriales bacterium
ATATTCTGGGATTATGGATATTTTGGTTTTTACATCAGATGATTGTGAAAATACAAATTTTCTGGATGCCATCCTGCCTAGAATTATTGATAACGAAAAAGAAAAATTATTGGAGTTTCTCGCTGCGATTGATATTGGAATAAAGGATATTACTTATAAGAAAAAAGAAAAAGAAACGCTATTTTTTACATTTCATAAGGGAGCAGATGGGGAATTATATCCTTTAAATTTATACGATGAGTCAGAAGGCACAATCAAAAGTATCATGCTTTATATTCATGCTCATATGGCGATTATCAGCAATTATGTACTGGTGATGGATGAATTAAATGTAAAATTACATCCACTGCTGTTGAAATTTTTTATCGATTTATTCTACAATAATGGATCAATGGCTCAGCTGATCTATACCACACATGATACGACATTAATGGATAAGAAATTTTTCCGAAGAGATCAGATTTGGTTTGTACAGAAAGATGAGCTGGGACATTCGGATCTGTGTGCGCTTTCAGATTTTAAGGTACGTTCCGATGCATCATTTGAAAAGGATTATCTGGCGGGGGTATATGGAGGAATTCCATTTCTTAAGGAGTTTTCCTTGAAAGAAGGTGAGTAGGTATGGGAACCGATGATTTATTTAAGAAACGCCGGGCAGAGCGACAAAAGAGAAAGCATGAATTTAAATCGGTTAATACAAATTCGTTTTTAATTGTTACAGAAGGTGAAAAAACAGAACCACTTTATTTTAAGGGCTTACAAAAGAAAATTAACGAAAAAATAAATGGTCGAATTGATATCGTCGAAAGTCCGGTTATAGATATATTCGGACAAGGTTGCAGCACCAGTCGGTTGATAGAAGCAACCGAAGAGATAGTAAAAGATTCAAAGGTGTTTTATCAGAATATATGGGTGGTTTTTGATAAAGACGATTTTAAAGATTTTGATGAGGCAATCCGGCTGGGAAAAGAAAAGGGATATAAAATCGCCTGGAGTAATCAGTCATTCGAATATTGGCTTTATTTACATTTCAATTATGCGGATACTGCGCTTCATAGGGATGACTGGTGCGAAAAACTCAATGAGATATTCAAGCAATATAATTTGGGGGATGGAACCTACCATAAAAATTGTGAAGAGATTTTCGATTTAGTAAATCAATATGACGGCGTCAATATAGCGATCAAGAATGCTAAGAGGCGTATGGATGGATTTCGTGAGGGGAAAGATGTGCCATCAGAGTATGATCCGGGGACGACGGTGTATAAGGTGGTTGAGGAGTTGATGGGGTATTTGGAGGAGTGAGGCACAAGTTATGAAAAGTCAAGTATAAATTAGCCAGAAATTCAGTTTTTTTTGTTTCGGGTAATCTGTTAAAGTTATTTAATCTGTTTTTTCTTTGTAATTCCATGCAATTACTCCTTCACCATTTATTAATTGTACGAATTTCTAAAGGTGAGATTAAGATAATCTCGTTCTATATAATTGATTTATAACCCCAAGAATGTTGGAAGTGTGCTCTTTGGCACACTCCAACATACAGTGAGAAATCGGATCAAATTCTCGGAAGCTTCAACAAGTTATCCGAAGAAGTATCATTCGCCTGAGAGCGGACATATTTCTCCCCGGTTACACTCGTGACCGGAACCAGATATGGATACGGTGGAATGTTGACACAAATGGTTTTAGGATTGATTTTAAGATGTTTATGAACCTCTTCTTTGGAAGCCAAGCTAGGATTCAACCCTCCGCTGATATACATGTCTTCGATCTCAAGTGTGCTATTAGAGTGTTCGCAGCCAGTTTTCATTTTAATTTTGGTTGCATAAAGCATATATACTTTTCCCCCTTTTTGAAATCTACGCAACATCATAATGTCTCCAAGGAATCCGTCGTACATCAATGCCTGCAAGGAACTGCACGATATCGCGTCTGCCGTGGTAGGTAGGTACGCCGTGAGAGTCCTGTGCCATCAGAATAATTGGAATGTTTCCAAAATATGGAACAAAGCTTGCACGGATAGATTCTCTGGAAGAGCTGGTGAGTACATG
>CAKSGI010000478.1 GCA_934454005.1 uncultured Eubacteriales bacterium
GAAATACTTATTCACCAGATGATTTTTGCGTACAAAAGATTTTTAAATGAAAATCCAGAATTTGAAATTGAACTGCAAAATTTTTGATGTGAATTAATAACGTCCCTGGTAAGAGAGAAATAGGAATCGATATGTTTTTCACTTATCAGGGATTTTCAAAGAAAGGTGTACTTTATATGATTACCAAAGACGAAATCACCTCTATAAGAATTCTTCCGAATGATAAAAAGACTTTTCTGACAGAAGAGGATTTTCTGTTCTTTATCAAGGACACCTTAATAAGAAGAGGTGGATACTACTACTTTCCCGGATCCATGATGAACGCTCCTTCTGGCACTCTCGTTCTTTTTCAGTATTCCGGAAAGATTTACGCATGCGCAGTTCTTCTGGAATCCTCTAAGGAAAAAGTTGTATCCGAGGGTTCCGAATACGCAGGCTACTACCATTTCGATTCCAATACCGTTACTGTTTTTGAAAATTCGATTGATAAAGAAGCTATGAAGCTTGTCTATCCCGATTTCGTTTCTTTTAATCAATCCAAACAAGTGGTTCCATTAGAATGCCTTGACCTAATTCTTGATACAATTGATAGTGATCATCAAAATCTGAACAATGATAAAACAGATGCTGAAAACGTCTTAAATATTCTGGAAGGAAAAGAACGGGAAGCTGTTGTAAAGGTGCGTGTAAATCAGGGAACTTTCCACAAAAAGTTGATCGAACGTTACGGTAAGTGCTGCCTCTGCGGTGTTTCAAATCAGAATTTTCTTATTGCAAGCCACATAAAGCCATGGAACGTAAGCTCACCTTCTGAGAAAACCGATGTAAATAACGGGTTCCTTATGTGTCCAAACCACGATGCTCTTTTCGACCACGGGTTCATTTCCTTTGACAACAGTGGAAAAATAATCGTGTCTGATAAGCTTAGCCAATCAGATCGTATATTCACAAACATCAACGAAAGTATGCAGATAGAATTGACGGAAAAAATAAAGAGTATTTGGAATACCACAGAAAAATGGTTCTGTTATAAATCTATAATAGGTATACCAACCTTGATGAAAACCCCGGTCGATGCTCACCCTTCACCATCCCGACGGCGAAAACTAAAGAACAAACCCAAATAGTAAGATGTGAAATGAACCCATGAATGGAGCTTTAGGATGAAACAGATAAATTTGTCTGAAATTATGGAAGATAGTTGTTGTAAATCGCTTACAATGTCACTGAGATCTATGTACTGTGTAGAAATGAAACCTCAAAATAATCAAGCAATACAATTTTTGTCGAAATATCTTCCGGAATATAGAGATGTACTTAGTACATATTTAGGACAAAAGCATGAAGATTATGTGTTTGTAACGGATAAAATATTGGAAAAACGAGAAAGATTAAGAAGAGAATACAGCAATAAAATTATAAATGATGAAGATATAGATGAGAATTTGCTCGAGGTACTAATTGACGAGGAACGGGCGCTTAGGTACACGAATTTGTTTAATAGTGGAATATATAATCTGGCAACTCTTTTATCAATAATTGACAAATGTATTCAGAGTGATGATGAATTATTATATGAAAATTCAATTGGAAAGTATAAAACTGGTGAAAATATATTAACTGAAAAAACAAATATGCTCTGTCTTGTTCATCTGGGAGTTTCTACTTTTGTTATTGAGGCAGATCAGAATAAAGGATTATTTCAGTGGAATAAACATTATAATGTTGCTTCTAACATGCATCAGATTATGGCGAATCACAGAAGGTATGAATGCGGAAAAGCTTTTTGGGTAGAAAAATGTCCTGAAATATTATTAGAGAGAGACGTTTTTTTATCTGATATGCTTTTGATGATAGATTTGTATAGAGTAAGAAAACAATGTATTCTTGAAAAGATTATGATTGCATTTATTTACGTTTTTAGATCTCCGGAATATGATGAGGGTATACGACAATATGCACATACATTGGTAAGTCTTTTGAATGAAATTATGGTTTGTGGTGAAATACATAAATTGTATTTACAGGAGGGCTATTACAATGTTTAC
>CAKSGI010000479.1 GCA_934454005.1 uncultured Eubacteriales bacterium
CATAAGCTCTAATATAATATATTGCACCATCAACCGAATAAAAACCTAGACTTTTTGTTTGAATATAAGAAAGTTCCTGACTACTCTCTGGACAAGGAGTAATTCCGTTTTTCCCTTTAATCGTATATTTTCCTTGTTTATATGAAATATTACATGTTCCACTTTTACAAATTTTTACTGTCTTTAAATACTTTGCAATTGTTTCTTCGATTTTACTATAATCAGCATAAATATTTCCAGTAGACACTTCGCATGCATTTGTGTCTGGACTACAAAGAGCATTCCCAAATAACTCCGTTTGGTCTAGTTCAGTAACCCCTTCGTCGGCTTTCATTTGATTAAGCATGTTTCCAAGTACGTTTATAGATTTTTTTAACTGCGTTGCATAGACCTGCTTTTGGTGATTTTGGATAAGAGTTGGCAATGTCATAGCGGCAACTACGCCTATAATTCCTAATGTTATTAAAACCTCTGCTAATGTAAACGCATTTAATTTTTTCATAATAGTTCCTCTCTATTAAGTTTTTATACGAATAAATATTAAATATATTCTATTAATTGAGTAATATATCAATCATGTTATAAAATTTAACAAGAGGTAGAAATGTCTGGAAGAGAATTCGTTAAAATTTTACTAGCCAAAGAATGTATTACATTAAAAGAACTTGCTCGCATTGCGACAGAAAATAGTGACAAAAAGTACACGCTAGACGGCCTTTCACATAAAATGCGTCTTGGAACTTTACGTTTTGATGATGCAGAATATTTTGCGAAACTTTTGGGCTACGAAATTGAATTACGTAAGACAAATTCCTCTTCTGATTAGACTGTCTTATCAAGATTTTCCCCATTAAGTTTTACAAATATTTCGGGGCAAATCTCTGATGTAATTTCTTTTCCGCCAACAAACAATCTGTCTTGTGGAGCGATTTTTATATCTTCAAAATTCGCTTGTAGAGTATCAAAATCAACTACATCAATTCTTTTGTTTGGCATCATCGGGTGTTCCGGAATACTGGTATTTATAAACCAAGTATCCGTTGCTTTTTCATACCCTATGCTGCTTTCTGCGTATCTGTTTTTATGGGTTTCAAATATAGATGGGGTTATAATCTTTTTAATTTCCGTTTTAACAGACTCAAACAAAGGAACAGAATCTTTGCGTTCTCTTATATTTTTAGCACCAATCAAAAGGGCTGATTTGGTTTCTTCTGTAAAATCTCGGATAATATCAGCAAATGTACGTTTTGTGCTGTCGATATTTTCAGCCTTATCCATAAGGTGAAATGCCAAAACATCATTGTTATCAACAACTCCGCCGGCAGTACAAGTCCTAACATCAGGCGTCCATACATCAACACCTTTTACAAAAGATTTAATATACGGTTCTTTAGGCTTCCCGCAATAAAAAAATTGCCTGAACATTTTTGAATCAAATTCTCTTGAAGAAACAAATTTGATATTAGCTTTGAAATTAATATTTTGATTTTGATTTTTTGTAATTTGCATATTCATAATAAAAATAAAAATAAAAAAATTTGCTACATAATTTTATAGTATCGTCGCGTTATATACTTATAACATTATGTTTAAGTTTTATGATCCTTTTTATACTGTTTGATAAATTTTGAACTTGATATTAACTCCGAATTTTCAACCTCTTTTTTATGCTGCTCGATAATAGCCTCATTATCACGCGTTAAATTTTTATCGTGATAAAATATACCTGCACGAGTTTTCATAAGCCCTAAATCGTATTCTGAGAGCTCACAAATTGTATCACTATTATGGTGCTTACTATACTCGTTTGTGGAAGAAGGCTTAATCGCAACACTACCGATAAATTTATTTTGACTTTGTGAAAATATTTTCTTAACAACAAAACCGGCGTGCAAAAAAGCATTTCTAACTTGTGCTGAATTAGAGTATGTAAAAATCATTCCATCATCTTCCAGATGCTCAAATAGTAGTTTAAAAAACTCAACAGACCAAAGACAAGGACATTTTGTCGGCGTAAAGGCATCTAAAAATATAAAATTATAC
>CAKSGI010000480.1 GCA_934454005.1 uncultured Eubacteriales bacterium
TAGCATACTAAAAGACTTATCTAAAAAAAACTTATATTTATATCGTGGATTATATTCATATGATATAACTGTCTATACAACTTCTAAAAATAAAGAATTACTGTTTAGTAATAGAGAAAAATACTATAATAATCAAGCAGAAATTGAATATAATAACGAAATCAAAAATTATGAAAATAAAATTAATGAATATGAAAAGAAAATAAGCGAATTGGAAGATCAAAATGATCAATTATCTATAAAAAATAATGAATTAGAAAGTCAAATAAATGATTATAAAGAAACAATAAAAGAGTATACTGAAAAGATTAATGGATTATTAAAAAACTAATGTTTTAAAACTATATTCATGATATAATTTTCATGGGTGAGAAGATGAAAGAAATATATTCAAACAAAATAAAAGAATCTCTAAAAGTAGGTAATAGAAGATTAGTAATAACAATTATATTAGTACTTATGACTTTAGGTTTTGTGATATGGGCATTTGTAGCTAGCAGAAAAGAATATCCTAATCCTGAATATCTAAACGATGTAATTATGAAAGAAAAAAATAAAGAAGGAATCTATTCTTGTGTAAATGTAACAGCGATTCCTTATGTTTTTGCTGAAACATCTACAAATGAACAAGATAATAAATATTACTTTATTCGTGATGATAATTACTTCTATATAGCATACTTAGATTATAAAACTTTTAGTTATTTGGATCATGAATCAATCGAAGATAATCCAGTAGCAATATGTGGTATGACGTCTTTAATTAAAAGTGATATAAAACGTCTTGCAATAGAAGTATATAATAGAGATATGGAAAATGAAGTTGTAAACGATTCTAATTTTAATAATTACTTTGGTGATGTATATCTTGATGTTGTTACAGATGTGAATGATATAACAGTTCAAATATGCCTTGCTATTATAACAGGAGTCTTTGCAATAATAATTGGAGCGATAACAATCGTATTTAAAACAAAAACGAAGAAATTCATAAAAAATGTAACAGTTGAAGAATGGCAACAAATTAATAATGAAATAGAATCTCCAGATACTAAATATTACAAACAAGCTAAAACCTATTTGACTAAAAACTACTTAATAGATTTTTCAAATAGCTTATATGCTGTTAAGTATTCTGATATTGTATGGTTATATCCATATGAAGTAAGACAAAACGGTATTCTAACTGCAAAGAATCTAATAATTTTTGATAAAGATTTTACTAAACATTCAGTTGTAGGAATGGGCGGTTTAGGAACCAAAAATAAGCAAATATTTGAAGAAATAACTCATGAAATATTAAATAAAAACAAAGATATAATTTGGGGATATGATAGTGATTCAAAACAAGAATTTAAAGAATTAAAGCAAAGTAAAAGAGGTTAATTAAAACCTCTTTTTTCTTTTGCACTAATTACTTTTTGAAGTATTTTTTCTTTTCCATTTAGGAATGGACTTATAGATTCATGATTATTTAAAGCATTGATTATTTGAGTTATGTGACTAGAACAATCAACTTCATGAAACCAATCTAAATCTTTAGTATCTTGAGGGACATATGATAAATTAGTTGTATATAATTCATCAAATATTTTATCCTCATAAGCTCTTTGGAATAAATCTACGCTTTTAGGACCATCACTGAATAGAGCGAATGATGATATTAAATAAATGTTTTTAGCACCTTTTTCTTTTAAGTTTTCAGCAACTTCTAACATCGATTGTCCGGATGATATCATATCATCTACTACAATTGCATCTTTTCCAACTACATCTGTACCAATATATTCATGATCGATGATTGGATTTTTTCCATTAACCACTTTGGTGTAATCACGTCTTTTATTAAATTGACCAATGTTTGAACCTAAAATGTTTGCATAGTATTCAGCTCTATCAGAAGCCCCAGTATCAGGTGCTACAATAATTAAATTATTAAAGTCGATAGCTTCATTATCTATAAATTGATCCAATATTGTATGAGTAAGATATACATTGTCAAACGAACAATGTAATAAGGCATTTCTAACCCCAGGATC
>CAKSGI010000481.1 GCA_934454005.1 uncultured Eubacteriales bacterium
ATCATATTCAATATTATATTTTAATAAGTTAGATAGTACCATAAAGGTTTGAGAAGTCATTCTTCTGGTAAAACAACAAGTATCACTTAAGATTCCTGCATAAAGTAGTTCGGCAGTACTCTTATCTATTTCTAAATCCAATTTTGAAGTGATATTATATATCATTTCTGATGTTGAGCTAATACTAGTATCTACTAGTATATGGTTAGCTAATCCTTCATTATTTTCATGATGATCTATTTGAATTTTTAATTTAGCTCTATCAAAAAAATTTTCAAATGTTCCCAACCTTGATTTTTCGTTTGCATCCACTAGTATAAATGTATAAGGCTCTTTGATTGTATCTTTATTGGTTATTATATATTCATAATTATTGTACCATTTTAATAATTCTAAACTTTTTTCTTCTAATAGGCATATTGCATTTTTGCCTAATCTATTTAAATACCTAGTTAGCGATAAGGAACTTGCAATAGAATCCATATCACTGTTTTTATGACCTGATATTAGCACTAATTCATTTCCATTAATTTCATCTAGAACTTTAGCGATATTTTCATAACTTCCTATTACCATGGTTCCTCCTAATATTTAAAATCACTTTTTTTGTCATTAGTTATTTCTGCTTTTGGTGTTTTTATTTGAGCTTTTGTATATCGAAAATTTCTATAATTTTCTTTAGGAATGGTGAAGTCTCTTCCCCAAGAAGAAACTAATAGATCATTATTATCGTTAAATCCTACAATTAACATGCTGTGTCCTGCTTGTTTTGAAGATACTCCTATTTTTTCTTCTGTTGATGTTATAAAAGCATTGCTACCTGGAGATGATGAAACACCTAAAATGTAACCTTCACCTAATAATTCTTTTAAGTGATCTTGAAATTCATCGTATGTCATATTATCTTGTTCTATTGTTTCACTTTTAAATTCAATGTTAATATTTTTCTTTAATAAATAATAGTTTACCCAAGAATTGATATTGTCTCTTGTTAAACCTGAAAACTTTGATTCTGGTGATTTATCATGTTCTTCAAATGTAATACCTTTATCCATCAAAAGCACTTTTAGCTTTTCTTTATCCATTCCTTCATCGTTAATATTTAATAATGATTTTGCTATTTCGGGATAAGAGCCATATATAACATCGTTGCTAGGTTTTATATTTCTGTATTTATTTTCCTTAGTAGTTTCATCAATTCCATCCAAAACGATACCATTATTAAATAATTCTATCACTGCTTCTTGCTCACTACTAAAATCTCTCCCAAATAAATCTTTTGCAGCATCAATAGCACTCTTATAATGATATGTTTGATACTTATGAAGAGTTAATTTGACTTTATCATATAAAGATGCAAACATATCAATCATTAACATATTACAATCTAATGTATTCCCATCTCGACTTAATGAAAATCCAAAGATGTCTTTAATGTCAGAATCTGTTAATTCTTGATTTGATTCCATTATAATTTTAGTAATTATGGCATTAGTAACATAAGCATAAGTACATCCCCTTTGTTCAAGTTCATAAAATATGTAAGGGTTATTAATTCCATTTCTTTTTAAAATCTCCATATAATCATAAATTGTGTTTTTAGTTTCCTTTGACTTAAACAATTTTTTAAATTGTTCTTGAGGAAAATCTTGGCTAGCATAATATATGTATTGCATAACAACACCAACTTTCTATAATAAATTATATCATATGATTGTATTTTTATGAATTATATGTAATTTTTTGTTGACTTTTTCATATAATTACATTATGATGGAAAAAGCGCCAAAAAAGGAGGGATAAAATGCAACTTATAGATTTATATAATGCTAATATGAGAGATGATTTAGTTAGTTGTGTTGGAAGTATAGATTTAGCTGGTTGTTCTTTGGAAGAATTAATTAGCTTAGGTAGTTGGGTTCATGAAGTGAAAGAACACGCTGACTTATTAACGTTAGAAGATGAAATAGTTGGATATACTTATAACAATTTAGCAGCTTTAATTCCTAAAGTAAAAAAAGAAGAAGCTAAAAGA
>CAKSGI010000482.1 GCA_934454005.1 uncultured Eubacteriales bacterium
AAAACATCGGAAGATAATCAGATAGAGGGAATAGAGTTTACAGTAAATGGAGAAGGTTTTACGCAGACGATATTTACAGACAAAAACGGAAAAGCGATTATTCAAGGTTTATTACCAGGGATATATACAGTTACAGAAAAGTCATACGATAAATATGAACAACAATCAGCGAAGGAAGTGGAAGTTAAGGCTGGTGATACAGCGTCTATTTCGTTTAACAACGTTGTGAGACGTGGTGATTTAGAAGTCACGAAAACATCGGAAGATAATCAGATAGAGGGAATAGAGTTTACAGTAAATGGAGAAGGTTTTACGCAGACGATATTTACCGACAAAAACGGAAAAGCAACGATTCAAGGCTTATTACCTGGGATATATACAGTTACAGAAAAGTCATATGATAAATATGAGCAACAAGCAGCAAGAGAAGTGGAGGTAAAATCCGGGGATGTAGTTTACGTGAAGTTTAACAATACCCTTATTTATGGAACGATAAACGGTAAGAAAACAGATGAAAATGGAAATGGATTAAAGGGGGCACTTATTGGTATATTTGAAGATAATACAACAGAATTTACTGAAAGAAATGCATTTTTAACAGCAGTTTCTGCAGATGATGGAAGCTTTAGGTTTGACAAAGTTCCATACGGTACTTGGATTATCTGTGAGCTTAAAAGTCCAGATGGATTCAAATTATTAAAAGATAGAAAGACTATTAATATAAATAAAATGGGTGAGGTTATAGAAATTGAGATTGTAAATAGTAAAGATTCTGAAAATGGCAAAATTATTATTTATTCAAATGTGGATAATAATTTTAACATTATTAATAAATCTGGTAACACTTATAATACAGAAAATAATGTCGTAAACTCGGGAGATGCTAGCTATGTAATTCCGAATGATCGATCTAATGCTGGATATAAATCAATTTTTGGGGGCAGTATATTTACTGGAGATAATAATATTATCTTTTGGGTAAGTTTATCAGTGATATTAAGTTTAGGAATAGTGATTATAGTAGTTATAAAGATAAAAAAGGGTTAAATAATTAAGATATAAAGACCAACTAAGGCTATTAACTGTAAGATAAGCCCTTAGTTGGTTTTTGTAAATATAAAATAATCTGTTTAATGGAGTGTCACAGAGGAATTTTATTAAATTATGTTTTGTTGAACTGTCCAAAAAAATGTATAGAAAATATATCTATTGAGGATACTGAAGAAGCTTAATTTTGAGTATGTAGATTATACTTGTCTTAAAAGTGATTTGAGGTGTACACTTTTATCGAATAGGAGTATAGAAGATGATTTGCGCATGTAAAAACAGTGTGAAGCGGTAAAAGAAAAAAGCAAGTAGTAGTAAAATATACAAATAAAAAAGGTTACAGGTTTACAATATTAGATTTTTATGCTATAATCCTTAATATAAGCTAATTCTCAGTTTAGGGAGTAAACCTTTAAGGTATTCACCGGCCCTATACTTAGAAATAGCAAATAATATTTAAAGGTGGAATAAAATTGTTAAGAGAAGAAAAAACAGCGATTATAAAAGAGTATGCAAAACACGAAGGAGATACTGGTTCTCCGGAAGTACAAATTGCCTTGCTTACTAAAAGAATCAACGATCTTACAGATCATCTAAGAACTCATAAAAAAGATCATCATTCACGTCGTGGTCTTTTAAAAATGGTTGGTCAAAGAAGGAATCTTTTGAACTATCTAATGAAAAATGATATAGAAAGATATCGTTCAATTATTGCAAGATTAGGCATTCGTAAATAATTGTATTGTTTATTATAGGCAAGTGACTATGTCGCTTGCCTGTACCTGTATACAGAGGATTTATTAAATATTAATAAATTCTAATAATTATGATAATACTTAGTATTATATATTATTTTAAATGGTAGAAATGCTAACTGGATATTAGCAGTGAAACGGATATCTATATTTTTTAATTTAGATGTCGGTTTTATTGCTAAACCATTAGTTTTTCTACAAAAATTAATGGAGGAATTAAAATGTTTGAA
>CAKSGI010000483.1 GCA_934454005.1 uncultured Eubacteriales bacterium
GCATAATGTACTACCATAATTGCCTTTGTCCGCTCTGTGATTGCCTCTTCTATCTTTGACTCATCAATATTCATTGTATCCGGTCGGATATCTACAAACACTAATTTTGCGCCTGTCAAAACAACCGATGTTGCTGTACTTGAGAATGTATAGCTTGGTAATATTACCTCATCGCCTTCATGTAAGTCACAGAGAATTGTCGCCATCTCAAGAGCAGTCGTTCCACTCGTTGTAAGCAGAACTTTTTGCGCCTTGAATTTATCCTCTAACCATTTATGGCATTTCTTTGTAAATGGTCCGTCTCCACAAATTTTTTTATTCTCCACAGCCTGTTTCATATATTCCATTTCATTTCCAACATATGGGGGGATATTAAAATTAATCATCCTTTTCTTCCTTTCTCTGCAATGCCTTGCTCCTCGATATTATAATACAATAACCGACCAAGCTTAATATTGTAATCAAACTTACAATACCTCCGATTATATATATATTGTCAAAATATACAAATTGTATTATATGATGTCCTGACTCTAAATTTATTCCCATTATAACACCATCTACAAAAGCAATCTCAACTTCTTGTCCATCAACATAGGCTTTCCATTTTTTAGAATAATTCTGTGAAAAACACAAAAAACTATCCTCTTTCGCATATACTTCTGCAGTAAGAATATCTCCTTCAAATTTCTTTTCTGAGATTTCAACAGGAATAAATTGACGATCCTCACACGGCTTATCAATATACGCAGTCTTGACTAAATCATAGTTTTGTTTATTTTTATATAAATCCTCAAAATTATCTACGCCATGTATTTCCTTCGGTGTAAATAATATATCGCATGCGTTTACATTTTCATATATCTTCGTGCCATTTTTATCACTTCCAAAGTAAATATATTCGCTTTCATCAATTACTCCATCTTCTAGATTCTCCTCAATCAAACCGCTAGAATCAATTATATACCTAACACCAAGCATTGATAATAAATCATTCTCATTTACTAATATTTCCCTCGCATATACACTTCCTGTATTTAATCCCGAAAAATTAAATGGGATATTAACAATTCCTGCTCCTAAATTTTTCAAATATCTGCACAGATTAGGATTGTTATACGCTGTATAACTATTGATTGATGGCAGCTTTAATATCGCGCTTCTATTCTGCGAAATTATACTTTGATGACCTCCATCGACAGAATTAAAAGCATCCCATATCTTATATTCACCAATCTGACCACTCAAACTTTGAACAATATCCTCTTTCACAAGTGCATCTTCATAACTTGTCGGTGTTGTAATTAAGCTAAACGGCAAAACCTCAAACAACGTAATTAATAATACCATACATAACACAAAAGATTTTTTGTACTTATATTTTAGGATTATATTATATGCCACTATACAAATCAATAAAACAAAAAATGTTTTACCAAAAACACGTTTAGCAAGTGCTATGTTATCTTCCTGTACATTAAAATAACTACCGCAAATTAAAAATGTTATCATCGCTACAGTTACTATTTTAAGTAAAATTAAAATTATTTTATACATATCTGAAAACGTTTGTTTTCTATCACTTGTTTTCTGCTTATCCAAGACCTCAGATAATGTCTTTGCTGCCAATGTCAATCCCATAAAGACAAAAATAAATAACATTCTTCCCGAGCATCTAAATCCTCCTAGTACAGGAATTTTATGCACCAATTTATTTACTATTGGCAGGTGAGCTATCCCTGCATACGCAAAAGCTCCCGCCATGCAAATTAACTCAATTACCGCGGTTTTATATCGTTTCCAAATAGTGTACACTAAAAGAACCAGAATAATCGTTCCTAAATAAATTTCTACATCCATCTCGGACGAATTATTTATTCCATAAGATTGATATATTTCCCTAAATGAATAAGGCAAAAACATTTGCAATATTTTAACCGGATGCATAGACCCTGTTGCAAATGTGTCATATGATGTAGAAGACGATCCAAATTCCGAATACTCTCGCATGAGAGCCAACGA
>CAKSGI010000484.1 GCA_934454005.1 uncultured Eubacteriales bacterium
GATATATACATTTTTAAATTTATATGAAAAAAATGTTTGTATATTGGCGGTTATTCTGTTATAATACTAAAGGTTGGAAATTTATTTGGATTGAAAGTATTTGAAGTTTTACGAATGGAAGGAGTGGGGCATTTTATTTAAATATATTTTCTTCTAAAAGCTTAGTTCTATATTATTGTAGAATTTGCTTGAATGTATTTGAATTCCCTATTATGGAGTCCTTTGTGAACATGATATTGAATGCTTAAGAAAATTTTTATTTTTAAGAAAGAGGAGTTATTAAATGAGTAACGAGCAAGTTATAGTAGAAAAGCCTGAATTTAATAAATTTCAGGCTGCAGTATGGCCTATACACGGCTATGAAATGAAGAAATTCTTACCCATGTCTTTAATGATGTTCTGCATATTATTTGTTTATACTTTGGTAAGAGATTTAAAAGATACTTTAATAGTCACAGTAGCGAAATGTGGCGGAGCTGAATGTATTCCTAATATTAAACTTTTTGGTGTTATGCCAATGGCAGTTATTGCAATTATTATTTTCGCTAAACTAGTTAATAAGTTTTCTATGCAAAAAGTTTTTTACATAGTAGTAGGTTTTTTCCTTGCTTTCTATGCATTGTTTGGCTTTGTTATATATCCTGCTTCAGATTATATTCATGCTTCTGAAGCAACAATTAAAGGTTGGCAAGCATCAATTCCATCTTTATATTGGATATTACCTCTAGTGGGAAATTGGAGCTATTCTTTGTTTTATATTTTTTCAGAATTATGGGGAAGCTTAGTAATATCTTCGTTGTTCTGGCAGTTTGCAAACCAAGTTACTAAAAAGTCAGAAGTAAAGAGATTTTACGGTTTGTTTGCTTGTATCGGAAATGTAGGTCTTATATTCCCAGGATTTTTAGTAAAGTATTTATCAGAAATGGCAAATAAGGCTATAAAGCAAGGTAATATGAATGCATTTACTAAAGACGTAAAATGGCAAATGGTATGTGTTTTACTTGTAGGTTCAGTTCTTGTATTTTTATATGCATATATTAATAAGTGCGTATTAACAGATCCTAGATTTTACGATCCTACTCAAGTAAAAGGCAAAAAAGAAAAGCCTAAGATGGGAATGGGCGAAAGCTTTAAATGTATTGTTAAATCCCCTTATTTGCTGTTAATAACAATTTTAGTTATGGGTTATGGTATTGCGATTAATCTTGCTGAAGTTGTTTGGAAGTCTCAAGGTAGGCTTTATTATCCATCATCTCATGAGTTTAATAATATGATGGCTAATTTATCTATTGTAACTGGTGTAATAACTATAATTGTAACTTTAACAGGTAGCAACATTTTAAGAAGATATAAATGGAGAACAGCTGCATTAATTACTCCTATATCAGTTCTTGTACTAAGTTCTATATTCTTTGGAATTGTTATATATGAGAATCATGCAGGAAGAGATGCTAAAATACTTGGTATGGGTGTATTATGGTTAGCAGTTCACTTCGGATTAGTTCAAGACGCTTTATCAAAAGGTATTAAGTATTCATTATTCGATTCAACCAAACAGATGGCCTATATTCCTTTAGATGCAGACCTTAAAACAAAAGGTCAAGCAGCTGTTGAAGTAATTGGCGGTCGTTTAGGCAAAGCTGGTGGCTCTGCAATTCAATCTCTTTTAACAAATGTATTGTTTATTGGAAGCACACTAACAAGCTTAGCTGGAATAATTGCTCCTATATCTATATTTATAGTTCTTGCTTGGTCTGCTTCTGTATGTGGACTTAGCAAAAAGTATGAAGCTCTTGTTGAAAAAAATAAAAAGGCTGCTGCAGATAATGAAGTTAAAGAAGAAAATAAGGAGAAAGTCACAGTCTCTGAATAATTATTTTCTATTGTATACTTCAAAAATTTATAGATAAATATATTGAAATATTAATCTATATTAAATTTGATTCCAGTATATTTTCGTAAGCTTCAAAAAGTATTTTTATATCACTTTTAATAATTTATTTCGTGTAGAGTGCGGAAT
>CAKSGI010000485.1 GCA_934454005.1 uncultured Eubacteriales bacterium
ATGCATATGCATGAGAAAAACGAAGTAATGTATCTATGTATGGTCTAATAAAGTTTTTTCTAGTAATATTATCACGCTGATCTTCAGCATTAATTAATTCCTGAATAGCGGCAGCATTAACACTTTCTGAAATAATATCTTCATTACTAATACATTCCGACATTATTTTATTAAAAATTTGATTAAATTTTGATAACATAATAATTCACTTATCTCTTTATTAAACTATTTATCATAATTGGTATGTCAATAATTCCACTCTTTAACTATTTTTTCAACAGTTCTAAAACGAGATCTATATGGTTCGATAGCTCTACGTTGTGCATCTGATGGATTATCTTTAAATGATGATTCAATATAAGTATTAGAATAATCTATATATTCTTTAATCCATTCTGAATCTTCTTTTGATATTTGTATTGTTGAAGAACATCCAATAAAAAATAGCATAGATACCAAAGATAATCCAATTAATATAAATTTACTCATTTGATGACAATTTCCTTATTTTATTCTCAAGTCTTTGAATTTCAATTCTAAGTTTATTCCATTCAGGAACATTAGAGGAATCTGCTTGAAAATTAATTCGTTGAATTCTTATTTTATTTGCTAGTTCAATTATATCAACCTGATATCCATGAGGAAGATCAGTAAAATCATTTCCGCCAATTAATTCACAACTAGATTGATCAAGATTTCCAAGTGAATCCCAGTATAAACAATATGCTTCTTCAATATCTTTATTAGCTTCAGTAAATTCATTAAAACATAATGTTCCATGATCTGGATATTTCATATTAAATTCTTCCCAAAGAATTTTTGCTCTGCTTAAATGTTTTTTGCTACACTCAAAACAATGAATTAATCCTTCTATTATATCGGTTCCTAATCCAACAATAATATCAGGTTTAATCCATTCAATATCAAAATCATTGGAATTTTCTATTTTAATTTTTCCATTTTCTGGAAAATATCTTTCAAGAATTTTTTCTATAAATTCATAATCACTTTTTGAATATTCTCTTCCATCATTAAAATGTTCATGAATAATATTAGCTAATGCAACAACATATCTGTTCTTAGTGCAAGGTTTACATATTGCATTTTCTAATTTTGTTGTAAATTCATTAATTAGTTGCTTAGATTCTGGAAAATTATATTCAACTATCGATAATCCTTTTATAATTTCATCAACAGTTATTTGATGTGATACTTCAATAGGTTTATCTGCTACAGTAATATTCTTTTTTCCATCTTTCCATTCATTTAAAAATTCTGTTATAGAATCTTTTGCAACAACGGCTGGTCCAATCAAAGTATATGGATCATCTTTATCTATTAAATTTATAAGTTGTTGATATGTGATTATCCCTTTTTTATAAAGGGATAATTTTCTATCATCAACATATTTTTCTACTGATTTATGTAACATACTTTATATTCTCACTTAATTATTAAAAATCTGTATATTGTTTATATGATATGTTGAAATTTTTTATATTAAATAAATATTCATCACTTGTATTATAGTTTACAAAAAATGTTAATGTAACTGCTGTCGATGGACGGAAGCGGAAAGTATCTCTAATATCACAAGTAATATGTTCAGAAGTAAATTTGTTAATTGAACTACCAAAATCGGGATCAATAGACATTTGACCATCCCTGACAAGCATTACATCTTTGTCAACCTTAATAGATTTTGGAAGATTTTTTAATACAATTTCATCATTATCATTATAAGTATAATCAAGATCAAATGACATGTCCCTAACATAACATGGTCTTTGAAAAGAAATATGTACTATTACTGAAGATACCGGGGCATCTTTTGTTATATAAAATCCTTCCGAATTACATATATTTTTTATCGAATCTATGCCGTATTCAGTTAATGTAGGATATATATTAATACTAACTGAGCCGTTATCATTTTCAAATTCTGTTTTTCTATCATCAACCGGGGAAAAATTCATTGAATCTATAACCATATTATAATCAGTAGCAGTATTTAAATAC
>CAKSGI010000486.1 GCA_934454005.1 uncultured Eubacteriales bacterium
CAATACAAGTGATGCCATAAGTTGCTTAAATAGTATTACAGGAAATAATTAATAAAGGAGGTCTTTCTATGTTCATTTTAGCTTCTGATGAAGCATGTGGTTTAATTTCTGAAACAACTGTTTATTTTATTGCATCATTAATTAAAGCAATTAAATACTTAGTACCAATATTGTTAATAGTTATGGGAAGTTTAGATTTTGTTAAAGCAACATTTTCACAAAAAGATGATGAATTAAAAGATGCTAAAACTAAGTTTATTAATAAATTAGTGGCAGGAATCGCTGTATTTTTCGTTTTTTCATTTGTTACTTGGCTTGTAAATCTACTTGCAGAAAACTTCGGGATTAAATCACTAGAATGTGTAAATAGTTTTTTAAGTGGTTCATATAAAGAAAGTGATATTGGTGACATATCAGGCAATAAATTCGAGCAGTGTCAAAAAAATTGTGAAGAAAAATCGGGAGGAAATGCAACAGGATATAGCGCTTGTCTTTCATCAAATTGTAACAAGTATACTACAACAACTACAACAACTACAATTAACAGTAACAAAGAAACATGCTTTACAAAATGTTTTAATGAAGGAAAAGATGAGGCTTATTGTAATAAACATTGTGGTGACATACCTGAGGGTAACTGGGATTCATGTATGAGTTCATGCCTTGAAGTTCGAAACGAAGCCTATTGCAATAAACATTGTGATGTAAAATTTAACGGCGGAATAAACAACAATCAAAATATAACTACTACCACAAATAAAGTAACAACTACTACAACAAACAAACAAACAGCAAACAATACCAATGAATGGGATAAATGTATGAATTCATGTCAAGATGCCGGACGAAACCAAGATTATTGTAAGAAAAACTGCGATACAGAATTAAATGGTGGAGCAAATTAAAATTACATATCAAAAAAAGTAAAACTAGGTAAAGGGCAACATATCTTGTAAATAATATAAAAACTTGCACTATTTTTAAAGTACAAGTTTTTATGTTTAAAATAAAAGTTAAAATATCAAATTTAGATGCAATAGGTTAAATGTTATGCAACTATTATAGTATTAGATTATAAAAAAATTGATATAAATTTAGTTCAATAATTTTATAACTATACACAATTTTTATTTTTTTGAAAATTAAATTTTAAAAGATTAAACATCCAATTTTTCTATATCAACACTATTAATAGAATCAAACCTTTTTGTTATTTTTTCAGTTGTGTTATAGATATCTTTAATATCTTTATTAACAGTTTCAATACTTCTAGATAATTTATCCCATCTTTCTTTATATCTTTTAAATTCATCAGATAACAAATTCAATTCTTTATGAATTATAGAAGTATATTTATCCCTTTCAATATTTTTTATAATAACTTGAATTGTAGTTAAAGTACTTATTAAAGTAGTTGGTGAAGTAATCCAAACTCTTTTTTTATAAGCATACTCGATAATATCAGAATGATATGCATTTACTTCAGCAAAAATTGCCTCAGCTGGTAGAAACATTATTGCTTGATTAGATGTAACACCTGTGATAATATATTTGCTACTAATATCATCTATATGTTTTTTCAAGTCATTTTTAAAATTTTTTACAGCTTTACATCTTTCCTCATTACTAATTTTTTTATCAATCATTAATTGATAATTTTCTAAAGGGAATTTTGAATCAATCGCAACAATTCCTAATGGTTCTGGAGCAAATAAGACACAATCAGCAATAGTATTATTTTCAAATGAATATTGCATTTTATAAATTCTTATTGACAAAAAAAGAATAATAACATATAATTCTTATTAAGAACTAATCCTAATAAGGAGAACGAATGAACAGAAGAAACACAATTCAGAAGGAATTGGTGAGAAAGGCTGTTAATGATTTAAAGAGACATGTAACGGCTGATGAGGTTTATGAATTTATAAAAAGAGAGCATCCTACAATAGGAAAGGGAACCGTTTATCGGAATCTTGGAATTTTAGCCGAGGAAGGTGCGATAAGAAGGGTTGAAGT
>CAKSGI010000487.1 GCA_934454005.1 uncultured Eubacteriales bacterium
TTCAACAATATGTTTATCGTGAAATGCCATAATCGCTTCATTTGAATACATATCTTCTGCAGTAATTGCTGTTTTTCCAATTGATAATTTAAAACTCATTATTACAGTATTTGCTGGAATAATTTTAATTCCACTCTCATTAACAGCTTTTTTTGATAAATATTCTTTTGTATCATAAATATATTTATCCGTTTTAGTTAAGTCAGCTATTGAAACCCATTTATAATCATTTGTGTTCCAATATTCTATGTTATTTCTAGACGGTGTTTTCCCCATCTGTAAATCAAAAATATCTTTTAACTTATATAGCATGTATCAATCCTTCAATTCTAATATTTACACAGTCATATATATCTAAACTCTCATAACTTTATTGGCATTATAAGCCTCTGTTTGGCTTTCTCTAGTCTTGGTTATTCATTTGGTTTCCATGATTCCAAGACACAAAAATAACCGCTCCAACGTCCAGCAAGACAGAGCGGTTATCCAAATATAACCAATCTAAGGACTAACCGTATATCGGCAACGCCCTTTACATAATTATATTATCACCGCTATTTTTATATGTCAATTATATTTTTATTCTATAACTATTATTTCTCAACTTTGTCACATGGGCTGCTCATTTCCCCTACAAATCCGAATTTAGTCAAAAATCAATCAAATATTTTTACATAAAGTAAACCATCATCAAGCTATATATCTTCTATGTGAAGTTTTTACATTATTTTGATTAACTATTGCATATTTCATAGTTGTATCAATCTGTGAATGTCCCAATATTTTTTGAACCTGCTCAATCGGCATACCTTTATCAATTGCCCTTGTTGCCATTGTTCTTCTGAATTTGTGCGGATGTATTTTTTCAATATCAAGCTTTCTTCCAAGTTCCCTAATACGTATTTCCACTCCGCTTATTTTTATTCTGTCATATGGTGCATCCAATGTAACAAATAATGCAGGATTATTATCTACGCGTGATTCAATATAATTCTGCAAATGTAATTTTGCCTTCGCATCAAAATATACACGTCTTTCTTTATCACCTTTTCCGTAAACAACACACTCACGTTCTTCAAAATTTATATCTGATATATTAAGACCAACAAGTTCTCCAACTCGTATTCCGGTTGAGTACAACAAATCAATCATTGCCAAATCACGCAAACATTTACAGTTATCACGCAGACGTTCAATAATTTCATCTGAAATTATTTCTTTCACCGCCTGTTTTGTCTTTATTTTATGAATACGCCTCATTGGGCTTTTTAATATATAATCTTCTTCCTCAAGCCATGAAAAAAAGCTTGATATGTTCCGCCTTATATTATCAACCGTGACTTTACTACAATTATTACGCTTTTGATAATTTGCTAGATAGCATCGTATCTGGTCTGTTGTTATTTTTCTAATCGGACATGTAATCTGACTCAGCAAATGTTCAACCGTTACCTGATAATAACTTAAAGTCCGCATAGAGCATCCCTCTATGCGTTTAGCATCAATAAACATTTTTAAATATTCATTATTTGATCTTTCTTCTTTTTGCGGTGTCTCATCCGACAAATTTTTCAATAAAACTTCTTGCAGTTTTTTCATCTGTGCAATATTCAGATAATCTGCCATTTCATTTAAAATGCTAACTAATTTTTCATCCATGTTGGTTTTCCTTTCATATTTACCAACATCCTGCTCCATCATAAGTATATTTTAAGCCATGCAAATGCATGGCCTAGTTTTGTAAAAGTATTGACACTCTTGTTTTTATTATTTCATTCATTATTTTTAATTTTTTAGATGAATAGTTATACTTACCTATTTTTTTAATATCAAATGTAAGTAATTTACGCAACTTTTCTTTTATTTCATCATTCATAACCGTTTTTGCTTCTGAAATAAAATCATCATAAACACATGGAAATAATGTCTCTACATAATTTTGAAGAACTTTTTCACTCTTCCAATTTTCCTCGCCTGCAAGATTAAAAAGTGAATTTCCATGGTCAAATAATGG